>DATDDC010000373.1:0-15563 GCA_036523995.1 Anaeromyxobacter sp. | reverse complement strand
CGCGGCTTCGCGCGCGAAGGACGACAGCCGGATCGACCAGACCTTCCGGATCGCCTCGAGGACGATCCGCCTCGACATCTTCGACTTCCCCACGCGACGGTCCGCGAAGACGATGGGGATCTCCGCGACCGTGAAGCCCCTGCGCAGCGCGCGGTAGGTGAGCTCGATCTGGAAGGCGTACCCGGAGCACTCGACCGTGGCGAGGTCGATGGCCTGGAGCACCTCGCGCCGGAAGCACTTGAAGCCACCGGTGAGATCGCGGACCCCGACGCCGAGGATCGTCCGCGCGTACAGGCTGCCGCCGCGCGAGATGACCTTCCTGCCGAGGCCCCAGTTCACCGTCCCGCCGCCCGGCACGTAGCGCGAGCCGAGGACGAGGTCGACCTCGCGCGCCTTGGCGAGCAGCGCGGGCAGGTAGCGCGGATGGTGCGAGAAGTCCGCGTCCATCTCGAGGACGAGCTCGTAGCCGCGCTCGAGCGCCCAGGCGAAGCCGGCGAGGTACGCCCTCCCCAGCCCTTCCTTGCGCGCGCGGTGCAGCACCTTCACGCGCGGATCGCGGGCGGCGATCTCGTCGGCCAGCTCGCCGGTGCCGTCCGGCGAGCCGTCGTCGATGACGAGGACGTCGACGTCCGGGACCACGTCGTGGATGGCGGCGAGGATGGGGCCGAGGTTCTCCCGCTCCTCGTAGGTGGGGAGGCAGATCACCGCTCGGCGCGTTCCGTCCATGCCGTCACCCCATCGCCCGCGCCACCTCTTCCGCGACGCGCCGGGCCGCTCCGGGCTCGCCCAGCGACGCGCGCACCGCGCGCAGCCCCTCGAGCTGCGCCTCGCGCGCAGCGCGATCCCCGAGCAGCCGCTCGATCTCGGCGGCCATCCGCTCGGGGCTCGCCTCCCGCTGGAGCAGCTCCGGGACGAGCCCCCTACCAGCCAGGATGTTCACCAGCGCGAAATGGGCAATCCGCACGAGGAGGCGCCCTACCAGGTACGACAGCCAGGAGAGCTTGTAGACCACCACCATGGGGCGCAGCATGAGCGCCGCCTCGAGCGTCGAGGTGCCGCTCTTCACGAGGGCGGCGTCGCTCGCGCCCACGACCTCCTCGGTGCGGCCGTCGACGAGCTTCACCTCGATGGTGTGGTGCGAGGCGAGGTACGGGGCGAGCTGATCGCGCGCGAGCGTGGGCGCCACCGGGACGACGAACTGCGCGTCCGGGCGCGAGGCGCGGATGCGATCGGCCGCGTCGAGCATCGCGGGGAAGATGCGCTTGACCTCGCTCGGCCGGCTCCCCGGGACGAGCGCGACCGTGGTGCGCGAGGCCGCGAGGCCCAGCTCCCGCCGGTACGCCTCGGCTGGCGCTGGGGCCGGGCGCTCGGCGAGCGGGTGACCGACGAAGCGCGCGGAGACGCCGGTGCCCTCGTAGAAGCGCTCCTCGAAGGGGAGGATGCAGAGCATGCGGTCGACGAGCTTCGCGATCTTCCGGGCCCGCCCCGGCCGCCAGGCCCAGATCGTGGGCGAGACGTAGTACACGACGGGCACGCCCAGCTTCTTCAGCTTCTTCGCCAGGCGGAGGTTGAAGTCGGGGAGGTCCACGAGCAGCGCCGCCTTCGGCCGCCGCTCCGCCGCGGCCCGTCCCAGGGCCCGCAGGATGCCGAGGATGCGCGGGATGCGCGGCAGCACCTCCGCGAGCCCCATGACCGAGATGTCCTCGGCGGGCGCGAGCGCCTCGAGGCCCGCCGCGCGCAGGCGCGGCCCGCCCACGCCGAAGGCGCGGACGTCCGGGCGCAGGCGCCGGAGCTCCTCGAGGGCGCGGGAGGCGTGCAGATCCGCGCTCGCCTCGCCGGCGACGATGAGGACCTCGTCGGGCAAGCGTGGGCGGTCATAGCACGGAACCGTTTGCGCCGGAGCGGCGGGACGTGTTCTCCTGAGCGGTGATGCGCATCCGGCCCGAGCATCCGCGCGAGGTCCTGGACGAGCTGCCCTGGCTGGGCCTGGCGACGATCGGGCTCCTGGTCACGTTCGCCCTCGAGCACTTCATCGTCCACAAGCAGATCATCCTCCCGGCGCTCGAGATCGTGGCGGAGCCCCCGCTCTGGATGTGGGGCTCGATGTTCGTCCCGGAGCTCGTGGTGTGCTTCGCCGTGGGCTGGCGGCTCCGCTCGTGGACCGCGGTGCTCGCCTACGCCGCCGCGGGCGCATCGCTGCGCGAGGGGTTCCATTACCTCCTGGCGCGCGCGGGCGAGCCTGGCCACATCGACGCACTCAAGGACCCGTTCTCCGACTTTGCCGTCAAGTGGCCCACCATCGCGGTCGCGTACGTGCTCGTGCTCGGCCTCGCCGCCTGGTCCGGACAACGCGAAGGTCGCCTCATCGCCGGCGGCTGATATCATCGCGCCCGTGGCGCTGTTCTCCCGGCGGCAGAAGACGCGCACCGAGATCCTCGCGGAGGCCGATCGCGCTCGCGCGCGGGGCAAGCTGAAGAAGGCGGCCTCCGGATACCGGAAGGCCCTCGAGTCCGATCCCACGGACCCCTACGTCAACGCGAAGCTCGCGCCGCTCCTCGCTCGCCTCGGCGACTCGGCGGGCGGCGTCCGCTGCTTCCGGACGGCCTCCAAGAAGCACCTCGACGCAGGGTTCACCGACCGCGCCGCGGCCGTGGCGCTGGCGGCGACCGGCGTCTTCCCTCTCGACGCCGGGTTCCGGCTCGAGCTCTCGCGGCTCAACGTGCTCCGCGGGCGCAGGAAGGACGCCGTCCAGGCGCTCGTCGAGGGTGGGGAGGCGCAGGCGAAGGCGAGGCGACCGGAGGTGGCGGTGGCGCTCCTCGGCAACGCGCTCGAGCTGGAGCCGTGGCACCTCGACGCGTCGCTGGCGCTCGTGCCGGTGCTGGCGTGGGGCGGGAACGACTCCGGAGCGCGCAAGATCGTGGACGGGCTCCTCGAGCGATATCGGGGTCCGGTCCGCAAGCGGATCCGCTGGACCGCCTTCCGCGTCTGGCCCGGCCTCGGCACGTTCTGGCGCTGGCTGCGCTCCTGACCCACATCGGGCTCGGCGGGCGCGGAGGGCGGGTTTCCTCGGCCTCGCCGCCACCCTGGGTCACGGGATCCCGGGAGCCCCTTCGCGGTCCGTGACGCCGCGCGCTCCGGCGGGTAAGGAACGAAGCGTGACGCCGTCTTCGCCGGAAGCGCGCTCGCGCGGTTGGCGATGGATCTCGCCGGCGCCTCCGCGCATCGTGGCGATCTACGCGGTGCTCGGGCTCGCCTGGATCGCGTTCTCCGACCGTCTCGTGGAGGCGATCGTCTCCGATCCCGGCACGCGCGCGGCCATCCAGACCGCGAAGGGCAGCGCCTTCGTGGTCGTCACGGCGGCCGTCCTCTACGTCCTCATCCGCCGGAACGACCTCGGCCTCCGCGCGCTCAGCGCCGAGGTGCGCGCCACCGTCGACAGCATCGGGGACGCGGTCCTGCTCGTGGACGACCAGGCTCGGGTGATCGAGGCGAACCGGGCGACCATGCTGCTCCTCGGCGCGGCGAGCAAGGAGGCCGTGCTGGGGCCGCTCGCGGAGTGGGCCGTGCGCTGGAAGCTCCGCTCGCTCGACGGCGAGCCCGCGCCGCTGGAGCGGCTCGCCAGCATGCGCGCCCTCGCGGGCGAGCAGACCGCGCGCTACGACGCCATCCTGCGCCGCGCCGACGGCTCCGACGTGTTCGTCTCGGTGATCGCGTCCCCGGTGGAGCGGCCGCACGGCCGCCCGCTCGCCGTGACGGTGCTGCGAGACGTCTCGCCGGCGCGGCACCTCGAGGAGGCCCGCGAGGAGTTCCTCGCCTCCGCCGCGCACGAGTTCAAGACGCCCCTCGCCGTCATCAAGGCCTACGCCCAGCTCATGGCGAAGCGGGAGCCCGCCGAGACGCGCGCGCTCTCCGTCATCCAGCGGCAGGTGGATCGACTCTCGCTGCTCGTCCAGCACCTCCTCGACGCGTCGCGCCTCCGCCTCGATGCGGGCGAGGGCAGGCTGGAGCGGTTCGATCTCGCCTCGCTGGGGCGCGAGGTGGTGCAGCAGATGCGCACCGCCACGAGCCGGCACGAGCTCAGCATCGCGGGCCTGGACAAGGTGCCGGTGCGCGGGGACCGGGAGGGCATCGCGCGCGTCATCACGAGCCTGGTCGAGAACGGGATCCGCTTCTCTCCCGCGGGCGGGCCCGTGGAGATGCGCATCGAGGCGGACGGCGTGGAGGCCATCGTCTCCGTGCGCGACCGCGGCCTGGGCATCCCGGCCGAGCGGCAGGGCCGCGTCTTCGAGCGGTACTATCGCGCCCACGCCGGCACGGCGGACGATCCGGGGGGCCTCGGGGTCGGGCTCGACGCGAGCCGCGCCATCGTGCAGCGCCACGGGGGGCGCATGTGGTTCGAGAGCGCGCCGGGAGAGGGCTCCACCTTCCACTTCACGCTGCCGCTCGCCCCGGAGGCGCGCGCGTGACCGGCCCTCCCGCGGTCCTCGTCGTGGAGGACGACCCGGACCTCGTCGCCATTCTCGAGATGATCCTCGTGGAGACGGGCCGGCGCGTCCTCACGGCGCGCGAGGGGGGGGCGGCCCTCGACCGCGTGGGCGAGGAGATGCCCGGGCTCATCCTGCTCGACATGCGGATGCCGGGCATGAACGGATGGGAGTTCGCGCGGGAGTTCCAGGCCCGCCACGGCCGCGCCTGCCCCATCGTCGTCGTCACCGCCGCCGAGAACGCGCGCAGGCGCGCCGAGGAGATCGGCGCCGACGGCTGGCTCGCGAAGCCGTTCGACCTCGACGAGGTCCTCGCCCTGGTGGCGCGCTTCCTCGGGCCGCCGGGCGCCGAGGGGACGACCGCGACCCGCTGAGCGGTCGTTCGCCACGGGGCGTGCCGCCCCGCCCCGCGAGCGAAGCTCGCTGGGCCCCACCTCTGCTCGCCGGGTCCCTTGGCGCCTCGCGGCGGCATTCGCCGCATCGCGAGGCGCTTCCCGGCGCGCTCGCTGCGCTCGCGAATCGCCGACGGAACCGTTCTCCGCTCCGCGGGCTCGTAAGACCTTGGGCGCTCGCGCGTCCTACGCGGTAGAACCTGCCGAGCAGAGATCGAGGATCGCGCCGCCATGCAGCCCACGAGCCCCTCCGCGCCAGCCGCCGACGCGCCCACGACGCGCGACCCCGTGTGCGGGATGGAGGTCGATCGCGAGCACCCGCCCGGCGGCGTGGTGCGGCGCGGCCGCTACGTCTACGCCTTCTGCTCGGATCGCTGCCGGGAGCGGTTCGCCGCCGAGCCGGAGCGCTTCTTCGCCGTGGATCCCGTGTGCGGGATGGAGGTGAACCCCAAGGCGCCGAAGGGCGGCGAGCTCGAGTGGCAGGGCCGCACCTTCTACTTCTGCAGCACGAAGTGCCGCGCGAAGCTCTCCGCGGACCCCGAGGCCTACCTGCGCGCCGGGCCGGGAGCGGCGCGGCCCTCGCCTCCGCCGGCGGCCCCTCCCGGCGCGGAGATCGTCTGGGTCTGCCCCATGGACCCCGAGGTCCGGGAGAAGGAGCCCCGCCCCTGCCCGATCTGCGGCATGGCGCTCGAGCCGCTCGTCGTGGGCGGCGCGCCGTCCGCCGTCGAGCCGCCGAACCCCGAGCTCGTCAGCATGAGCCGCCGCTTCTGGTGGGGCCTCGCTCCGGCGCTCGCCGTCCTCGGGATCGCCATGGGCGACATGCTCGCCGGCGACGCGCTCCGGCACCGCCTCGGGTTCCGGGCCTTCGCGCTCCTCCAGCTCGCCCTCTCCTCGCCGGTGGTGCTGTGGGGCGGATGGCCGTTCTTCGAGCGGGCGTGGCTCTCGGTGAAGACGTGGAAGCTCAACATGTTCACGCTCATCGGGCTCGGCACCGCCGCGGCCTGGGCCTTCTCGGCGGCCGCCACGGCCCTCCCGGCGAGCGCGTTCCCGCAGGCGTACCTCGAGCACGGCGCGCCACCCGTCTACTTCGAGGCGGCCGCGGTCATCGTGGAGCTCGTCCTCCTCGGCCAGGTGCTCGAGCTCAAGGCGCGGAGCCGGGCCTCCGGGGCCATCCGGGCCCTGCTCCGCCTCGCCCCGAAGACGGCCCGGCGCATCGAGCCGGACGGCCGCGAGAGCGACGTCGAGCTCGAGCACGTCCACGTCGGGGATCGCCTCCGCGTCCGGCCCGGGGAGAAGGTCCCGGTGGACGGGCTCGTCGTCTCCGGCGCGTCCGCCGTGGACGAGTCCATGATCACGGGCGAGCCGGTCCCGGTCGAGAAGCACGAGGGCGATCGGGTGACGGGCGGCACGCTCAACGGCACGGGCGCGTTCGTGCTCCGCGCCGATCGCGTGGGCAAGGACACGCTCCTCGCGCAGATCGTCCGGATGGTGATGGACGCGCAGCGGAGTCGCGCGCCCATCCAGCGGCTCGCCGACGTCGTCTCCGGCTGGTTCGTCCCGGGCGTCGTGGCGTCGGCGGCGCTCGCCTTCGCGGGCTGGGCGCTCTTCGGCCCCGAGCCCCGGCTGGCGCACGCCCTCGTGGCGGCGGTGGCGGTGCTCATCATCGCCTGCCCCTGCGCGCTCGGGCTCGCCACCCCGATGGCCATCATGGTCGGCACCGGGCGAGGCGCGACCGCGGGCGTGCTCGTGAAGAGCGCCGAGGCCCTCGAGCGATTCGAGAAGGTGGACCTCCTCCTCGTCGACAAGACCGGGACGCTCACCCTCGGAAAGCCGGCGCTCGGGAAGGTCGTCGCCCTCGAGCCCGGGCGCGAGGAGGAGGTCCTCCGCCTCGCGGCGTCGCTGGAGAAGGGCTCGGAGCACCCGCTCGCGGCGGCCCTGGTCTCGGGGGCGCTGGCGCGCGGCCTCTCGCTCTCGGAGGCGCGGGGCTTCCGCGCCCTCCCGGGCAAGGGCGTCACGGGCACCGTGGACGGCCGCGCCGTCGCCCTCGGGAACGCGGCCCTCCTCGCCGAGCTCGGCATCGACCCCGGCCCCCTGCGCGAGCGGGCCGAGGCGCTCCGCGGCGAGGGCGGCACGGTGGTGCTCCTCGCCGTGGACGGGCGCACCGCGGGCCTCGCCGAGGTCGTCGACCCCCCGAAGCCCGGCGCGGCCGACGCCATCCGCGCGCTCCACGGAGAGGGCGTGAAGGTGGTCATGGTGACCGGCGACGGGTGGACGACGGCGCGCGCGGTCGCCGCCCGGCTCGGCATCGACGAGGTGGAGGCGGAGGTGCTCCCCGGCGCGAAGGCCGAGAGCGTGGGGAGGTGGAAGCAGGCGGGCCGCGCCGTCGCCTTCGCGGGCGACGGCGTGAACGACGCGCCGGCCCTGGCGGCGGCCGACGTCGGCATCGCCATGGGCACCGGCACCGACGTCGCCATCGAGTCGGCCGGGCTCACGCTCGTGAAGGGCGACCTGCACGGCATCGTGCGCGCCCGGCGCCTCTCCCGCGCGACGATGCGGAACATCCGCCAGAACCTGTTCTGGGCCTTCGCGTACAACGCCGCGGGGGTGCCGCTCGCGGCCGGGGCGCTCTACCCGCTCTTCGGCATCCTCCTGTCGCCGATGATCGCGAGCGCGGCGATGAGCTTCAGCTCGGTCACGGTCATCGCGAACGCGCTCAGGCTGAGGCGGGCGAGGCTGTAGCCGAGGCGTGTTGCGACCGCCGCGCCGGAAAGGCGCGGCGCGGCCGCTGCGACGGATCGTGAATGACCTGGCCTACGGGAACAACGTGAACCGCAGTCCCCCCTCCACCGACCAGTGCAGATTCCCGCTCGGCAAGCTCACGTCGCCGATGGCATCCGTGTACTTCGAGTAGTGGCCGAGCCCCACGCCGGCGTAGAGGCCGACGCCGAAGATGGGGTTCGTGCGCAGGTCCACGCCGGCCATGAGCCGCGCGATCTCCCAGCCGGTGTAGCTGAAGTACTGGGCCGAGCCGCCGAACCCGTCGTGGAGCGTGACGTCTCCCCACTCGTACCCCGTGCCGATCGCGAGCCACGGCGTGGAGTAATCGCGCGGCCGGAACGTGTGGCGGAGGAGGACGCCGACGCGCCCGGTGTTCGCGGTGCAGGAGTTCGGGGAGGTGGAGCAGGCCGGCTCGGCCCGCACGTTGCTCGATGGATCGCCCACGCCGACGTCGACGTACAGGGCGAGCGCGAGGTGGTGATTGAGCCGGAGCCCGCCCTCGAGATAGACGTCGAGCTGCGGGTCGAACACCTGGTTCATGGGGATGTTCCGCGCGGCATCGCCGGCGGTCACGAGGCCGCCGATCCCGAACACGCCGTAGATGGGGAGGATGGGCGGCATGCCGCCTTGCGGATCGTACGGGCCGGAGCGAGCGGGCGGCGCCGGACGATACGGCGGCGGGCCGTAGGGCGGCGGAGGCGGATACGCGGGCGGCGGGTACGCCGGCGGAGGCGGCGGCTGGTACGCGGGCGGCGCCGCGGGCGCCGACGGCGGAGGCGGCTGATACGCGGGCGGCGGCGCGGGGCGGTTCGGCGTCGAGACCGAGCCGTCCTTGTACTCGATGCGGGTCACGTCCTTGCGGTGGAACCGCCGCGTCGTTCCGTCGGGAAGCTGGACCGTGATGCCCTGCGGCCCTTCCTCCACGACGGTGCCGACCAGGCGGCCGCCGTCCGCGGTGAAGACCGTGTCGAACTGGGGAGACGCGGCGAGCATGACCGCGGCGAGAATGGCGAGCATGTGGACGACCTCCGGACCTACCCCATAGCGAGCGCCGTGCCGTGCCGGGCGTCCCGGTCGTGGCGCGATTTCTCCAGCGACGGCAAATGGTTAGCGCGACACTGCCATCGCGCCGCACCGTGGCTATCGCGCGCCGGTGTCGCCGCGCGTTCACGCCGGCGGGCCCCGGCTAGGTCGTCCGGCTGTCGATCCAGCGCTCGACCGGGGGCGCCTGCCAGGCGAGGAAGCGGTCGAGGAGCGCGTCGGGGTCGTCCGCGACGACGACGAGCTGGCGATGCTCGGGCCGGACGAACCCCTCGGCCACGGCCGCGTCGAAGAACGTGATGAGGGGCCGGTAGTAGCCGGCGACGTCGAGGAGCCCGCAGGGCCGCGCGTGGAGGCCGAGCTGGGCCCAGGTCAGGATCTCCGAGAACTCCTCGAGCGTGCCCATCCCGCCGGGCAGCGCGATGAAGGCGTGCGCCAGCTCGGCCATCTTCGCCTTGCGCTCGTGCATGGAGCCGACGACGTGCAGCGTCGTGAGCTTTCCGTGCGCGAGCTCGCGGAGCTGGAGCGCCCTCGGGATGACGCCCACGACCTCGCCGCCGGCGGCGAGCGCCGCGTCGGCGACCGCTCCCATGAGGCCGATGCTTCCGCCTCCGTAGACGAGGCCGATCCCCCGGCGGGCGAGCGTGCTGCCGAGCCTCGCCGCCATCTCCCCGTAGACGGGGTTCTTCCCCGCGCTCGAGCCGCAGAACACGCAGACGCGTCTCATGCGCCCAAGCGTAAGCGATCGTGCTCCCCTCGGTGGAGAGGAATCCCACGAGGGGGCTTTCCAAGGCGTGCGTGCGGGTACGAGGCTTTGGCGCCGATCATGTCCGTCGCTGCGAAGGAGATCGCCGGCGCCGAGGCGCAGCCTTCTCGCCTCGCCGTCCTGTGGCAGAGCGCGATCGGCCGCAAGGCGCTCATGGCCGTGACCGGCCTCGTGCTCTTCGGCTACGTCCTCGGGCACATGCTCGGCAATCTGAAAGCGTTCCAGGGCGCCGAGAAGCTCGACGGGTACGCGCGATCGCTGCGCGCCCTGCCCTCGCTCCTCTGGGCGGTGCGGATCCTCCTCCTCGTCTCCGTGGTGGTGCACGCCGTGGCGGGCGTCCAGCTCTGGCTGGAGCGGCGATCGGCGCGGCCCGTCGGTTACCAGCAGTGGACCCCGGCGGGCTCGACGGTGGCCTCGCGCACGATGATCTGGAGCGGCTTCCTCATCCTCGGGTTCGTCGCCTACCACCTGCTCGACCTCACCTTCGGCGTCGCGAACCCCGACTTCCGCGAGGGCGAGGTGTTCCACAACCTCCTCGCGAGCCTGGGCCGCGGCGCGGCCGGGGCCTTCTACGTCCTCGCGGTGGCGGGGCTCGGCGTGCACCTCTGGCACGGGCTCTGGTCCATGTTCCAGTCCGTCGGGATCGCGACGCGCGCCTACACCTCGTCCTTGAAGGGCCTCGCCGTGACGTTCGCCGTCCTCGTCGCGCTGGGCTTCGCCGCCATCCCGCTGGGCGTGATCTTCGGAATCGTGGGGAGATGAGCGTGGAGATCGAGGCCGAGGTCGGCGCTCCGCGGGGCGCGCTCGACGCCCGGATCCCCGCTGGACCCATCGAAAGGAAATGGGAGCGCCGGAAGCTCGAGATGAAGCTCGTGAACCCGGCGAACAAGCGCAAGCACCGCATCATCGTGGTCGGCACCGGGCTCGCGGGGGGCGCCGCCGCGGCCTCGCTGGGGGAGCTCGGCTACGAGGTGCTCTCCTTCTGCTTCCAGGACTCGCCGCGCCGCGCCCACTCCATCGCCGCGCAGGGCGGCATCAACGCAGCGAAGAACTACCAGAACGACGGCGACTCGGTGTCCCGCCTCTTCTACGACACCATCAAGGGAGGCGACTTCCGCTCCCGCGAGGCGAACGTCCACCGCCTCGCCGAGCTGTCGCTCCACATCATCGACCAGTGCGCGGCGCAGGGCGTGCCCTTCGCCCGCGAGTACGGCGGCGCGCTCGCGAACCGCTCCTTCGGCGGCGCCCTCGTCTCCCGCACCTTCTACGCGCGCGGCCAGACCGGCCAGCAGCTCCTCCTCGGCGCCTACCAGGCCCTGGAGCGCCAGATCGCGGCGGGGACGGTGAAGCAGCTCCCGCGCACGGAGATGCTGGAGCTCGTCGTCGTGGACGGGCGCGCGCGCGGGATCGTGGTGCGCGACCTCGTCTCCGGGCGCGTGGGGTCCTTCGCGGCGGACGCCGTGGTCCTGTGCACGGGCGGCTACGGCAACGTGTACTACCTCTCCACCAACGCGCGCGGCTCGAACTGCACCGCCATCTGGCGCGCCCACCGCAAGGGCGCCTTCTTCGCGAACCCCTGCTACACGCAGATCCACCCGACCTGCATCCCGCGCTCCGGCGACTACCAGTCGAAGCTCACGCTCATGAGCGAGTCGCTCCGGAACGACGGCCGGGTGTGGGTGCCGAAGAGGAAGGGCGACGCGCGGCGTCCCGAGGACATCCCCGACGACGAGCGCGACTACTACCTCGAGCGGATGTACCCGACCTACGGCAACCTCGCGCCGCGCGACATCGCCTCGCGCGCGGCGAAGACCGTCTGCGACGAGGGGCGCGGCGTCGGTCCCGGCGGGCTCGGCGTCTTCCTCGACTTCCGCGACGCCTTCAAGCGGCTCGGCCGCAAGGGGATGGACGAGCGCTACGGCAACCTCTTCGAGATGTACGAGAGGATCACCGGCGACGACCCGCACGCCGCGCCCATGCGCATCTACCCCGCCGTCCACTACACCATGGGTGGGCTGTGGGTGGACTACGACCTCATGAGCACCATCCCCGGCCTCTTCGTGGGCGGCGAGGCGAACTTCTCCGATCACGGCGCGAACCGCCTCGGGGCCTCGGCCCTCATGCAGGGGCTGGCCGACGGCTACTTCATCCTCCCCTACACGGTCGGTCACTACCTCGCCAGCGGCGGCCTCGCCAAGGTCGACGCCTCGCACGCCGCCTTCCAGGACGCGGAGCGAGAGGTGGCCGAGCGGACGAAGCGGTTCCTCTCCATCGGCGGCTCGAGGCCCGTCGACCACTTCCACCGCGAGCTCGGGAACCTCCTCTGGAACGAGGCGGGGATGGCGCGCTCGAAGGAGAGCCTCCGCCGCGCCCTCGATCGGATCCCGGCCATCGAGGAGGCCTTCTGGAAGGACCTCTGCGTCACCGGCTCCGGCGAGGAGCTGAACCAGGACCTGGAGCGCGCCGGGCGCGCGGCCGACTTCTTCGAGCTGGCCGAGCTCCTCTGCCTCGACGCGCTCCACCGGAACGAGTCCTGCGGCGGCCACTTCCGCGTGGAGCACCAGACGCCGGACGGCGAGGCGAAGCGCAACGACGACGAGTACGCCTACGTGGCGGCCTGGGAGTGGCGCGGCCAGGACGCCGAGCCCGCGCTCCACAAGGAGCCGCTCGCCTTCGAGAACGTGCCGCTCCAGCAGCGCAGCTACAAGTAGGAGGCGGGGTGCGGATCGTCCTCGACATCTGGCGGCAGCGCGACCCGAGGGCGGAGGGGCGCTTCGTCCGGTACGAGGTGCCGGACGTGAACGAGCACATGTCGTTCCTCGAGATGCTCGACGTCCTGAACCAGCGGCTCGTGGAGAAGCGCGAGGACCCCGTGGCCTTCGACTCGGACTGCCGCGAGGGCATCTGCGGGACGTGCGGCTTCCTCGTGAACGGCGTCGCCCACGGGCCGCTCGGGAACGCCGCCATCTGCCAGACGCACATGCGCCACTTCAAGGACGGCGAGGCGCTCCGCCTCGAGCCCTGGCGCGCCGCGGCCTTCCCGGTGGTGAAGGACCTCGTGGTCGACCGGAGCGCCCTCGACCGCATCATCGCGGCGGGCGGCTTCATCACGGTCCGCACCGGCAGCGCTCCGGAGGCGAACGCCATCCTCGTCCCCAAGACCGCGGCCGACCGGGCCATGGAGGCGGCCGCCTGCATCGGCTGCGGCGCGTGCGTGGCGGCGTGCCCGAACGCCTCGGCCGCGCTCTTCACCGGCGCGAAGGTGACGCACCTCGGCGTCCTGCCACAGGGGAAGCCGGAGCGCGGCTCCCGCGTCCTCGCCATGGCGACCCAGGCCCGCGCCGAGGGCTTCGGCCACTGCACCACCATCGGCGAGTGCGCCAAGGTCTGCCCGGCGAGCATCCAGCTCGAGGTCATCTCCCGGATGAACCGCGACTTCCTGCGGGCGGTGCTCACGCGCCGTCCGGAGGAGGCGCCCTTCGCCGCCCTCCCCGCGACCTCGCCCATGCGCTCCTTCGAGAGGGCGCCGGCCAAGGTGGAGAAGTAGGGGCCGGGCGCGACCTCAGGCCGGCTCGGGCTCGAACAGCACCGGCTGCGCGTCGCGCAGCTCCCGGTGGAACCAGCGGTCCCACGGGAAGCGGCCCTCCTCGTCGGCCCAGACCGCCTGCAGCGCGGGGAAGCGCGCGCCGCCGTGGTACCAGACCGCGTGGCCGAGGTGCACCGCGTAGTGGCGCGGGACGATGCGCCGGAAGGCGACCTCGCGCCCGCTCAAGATCCCGTCGGCGAGCTCCCCGTGCTCGAAGCGCTCGCCGTCCCGAACGTGATCCGCGATCCGTCCGATGGCGTTGCGGAGCGTCTCGGGCTCGAGGCCGAACATCGCCACCTCGGGGTGGTCCCAGGAGCGGAAGAAGCCGACGGAGAAGGCGTGGGGCAAGGCGTCCTCGCCGCCCTCCGACTCGGCGCAGTGGAAGCCCGACTGCGCGATGTCCGCCAGGAGCCGGAGATCCTCGGCGTCGAGGGGCTCGCCCGGGCGCGGAGGGTAGCGGGGCTCGAAGCGCGGGTAGCGCCGCGAAGGGCGATGCGGCAGGAGCACCGGCCCCTGCTCCGTGAGCCAGCGCGCCTTCATGGCCTCGCGCTCGAGCACGGTGCCCTGCGGGTGCAGCACGATCTCGACCGAGGACGGATCGCGCCGCACGACCTCCTCGAGCTCCATGGCGCGCGCGTCCTCGTCCGCGTGGCCCTCGCGCCCGCAGCGGAACCGCCACTCGCAGCCCGAGGTGTCGGAGTCGTCGCGCGCCGCGAACAGGATGGGCGCGCCATCGATCACGTGCCGGCAGACCATCGCTACCTGGCCTGGCATTCACGTCAGGAGAGCACGCTCGCGCTCACTTGTCAGCAAGGGGGCCGACGGGGACGGCCCGGGCGGCCGGCGCCCCGAACGGGTGCGCGGCCTGGAAGCCCCCGCCGGCGGCGTCCCCTCAGGCGGCGCCGAACATGCACCAGGGCGATGCGGTGCGCCCGGATGAACCGGACGAGCCGTACGAGCTGCAGCCCGGTGTTCGCCCGGAACATGGACCCGCCCACGTCGAAGACGACGGGCCGCACGCCCGCGGCGGCGAGGTCCGCGAGGTGCTCGCCGTCGAGATGGAGGCAGGCCACCACCGGATCGAAGCGGGTCCGCTGCATGGTGCGGACGTTCATCACGGTCTGGCGCTCCTGGCCTCCCAGCCGGAAGCGGTTCTGGAACACGAGCACCTTGACGGCCCGCCTCATGGCGACACCGACGTCACGAGGCCGCCTCCGCGGCCAGCGCCGCGCGCGTGCGCGCGAGCCGCGCCGAGGCGGCCCCGCACGCGAAGAGGAAGTAGAGGAACCACGACATCGAGTACCCGTTCACCATCTCGCAGACGAGGTAGCCCGCCAGCGCCGCGAAGAGGGCGCGCGCCTCCCGGCCGACCATGGGATCGCGGCCGGTCCTCCAGATCTTCCAGAGGAGCCACGCCGCGAACGTGGCGAAGAGGACGAAGGCGAGGATGCCGAGGTCCCCCACGACCTCGAGGAGCAGGTTGTGGGCGACGTAGTGGCGCCCGCCCGCCTCGAGCGGCGCGAAGCGCGACCAGGCCGCGAGGAAGGCCCCCGCCCCGACGCCGGAGAGCGGCCGCTCGTGGACGACGACGCCGAGCACCTGCCAGGCGTGCTCGCGGCCCTGGACGGAGGCGTCCTCCTCGAGGTGCGCGAGCGTCGACGAGCGGCGCCAGAACGTGTCGGGCGCGAAGGCCCCGGCGGCCACCGCGAGCGCCGCGGCCGCGAGGGCCCCGCGCGCCACCCCTCCCTGCCCGCGGAAGAGGAACAGGAAGGCGGCCACCCCGGCGGCGATGGAGCCGGAGCGGGAGTGGGTGAGCACGATCGACGCGAGCTGCGCGCCCGCCACGCCGGCGAAGAGGACCCGGTGGGCGCGGCGCCGCGCCGTGAAGGCGCCGTACAGCGCGAAGGGCATCACGGCCACGAGGCTCATGGCGAGCCGGTTGGGATCGCCGTAGAAGGCGTGCCAGTGCGTGCGATAGCCCTCGATGAGCGCCTCGCCCTTCCACCACACGTGAATGCTTCCCAGGGCCGGGCCGAGCGAGGCGAGCGCGGCCACGAGGAGGAAGCGCCGCAGGCGCGAGGGCGTCGTCACCGAGCTCTGCACGGCGAGGAAGATGACGAGCATCTTCCAGGCCTCGACGCTCTGCCTCAGCGTGGCGCCGACGTCGAGCGTCCAGAGCAGGGAGAGCGGGATGAAGGCGAGGTACGCGAAGAGGAAGAGGGTGGGCCACCCGCCCACGCGGATGCGCTCGCCCGAGACGAGGCGGTGCACGACGACCGCGCCGGCGGTGACGGCCATGGTGAGGAACCCGAGCCGCGCCCTCTCGAAGGCGGGCCACCAGTACATCGGGTTCGAGTAGAGCATCGTCACGAAGGCGAGGGCGCTCCCGTGCGCGAGCGCGCTCCAGCGCCGGCCGGCGCGGTCGAGCCACGCCTCGCGCGCCAGGAGCGCCGCGTCGAGCGCCGCCGCTTCGCCCTGCCCCCGCATGCCCGGATCGCCCTCCTCACGCCGGCACG
>DATDDC010000372.1:0-1673 GCA_036523995.1 Anaeromyxobacter sp. | reverse complement strand
CCACGGCCGACGTGGACATGCCGCAGGGGCTGCCTCCGCTCCAGCTCACGCCCGGCGGCGACTTCGGATGGCTCAAGAAGGAGTACACCTGGACGCCGAGCGCGGACTCGATGGGCACCGGCCGCTCCAAGGGCGAGCGGCACGGGCACAGCATCGTCGCCGCCGACTTCGGCTACGTCGCCGACTCGCGGACCGTCGCGCCGGGCGGCGTCTACCCCGGCGCCGCGCTCTCGTGCATCAGCTGCCACGATCCGCACGGCAGGTACCGCATCACCTCGCTGCCCGGCCCCACCACCGTGGTCTTCGCCACCTCGGGCAAGCCCACCCGCGGCTCCGGATCGTACGGCGACACGCCGGACGCCACCACGGCCGTGGGCGCCTACCGCCTCCTCGGCGGCGCCGGATACGTCCCGCGCTCGGTGGCGGCGGAGAACGCCTTCACGTACAAGCCGCCCGTGGCGGTCGCCCCCGCGACCTTCAACCGTTCCGAGGCGACGAGCGACACCCGCGTCTCCTACGGCCAGGGCACCTCCGAGTGGTGTGCCAACTGCCACCCGCTCATGCACTCGTACCTGCCGCTCGGGGGCAGCGGGCTGCTCGTGCACCCCGTGGGCGCTCCCCTCCCCACGGAGATCTACGGGAACTACAACCGCTACCGCGGCACCGGCGTCCTCAACGGGAACGCCACCACCGCCTACCTCTCCCTCGTGCCGTTCCAGGTCGACAACACGACCGACGTGCCGAGGCTCAAGACGCTGACGACGTCGACGCAGGGACCGACCGCGAACAGCGACGTGGTCATGTGCCTCTCCTGCCACCGCGCCCATGCCTCCGCCTTCTCCTCGTCGCTGCGCTGGAGCATGGAGAACGAGTTCATCACGGTCGACAACGCCTACCCCGATCCCGTCGCGAACCCGGACCAGGCGCAGGGCCGGACCGTGGCGGAGACCCAGCAGGCGTACTACGGGCGCCCCGCCTCCGCCTTCGGCCGCTGGCAACGCGTCCTGTGCAACAAGTGCCACCTGAAGGACTGACGCGCGCGGCGCGACGCGCTCCCCGCATCGAGCGGCCCCTGGCCGCCCCGACGCCCGGGACCGGCCCGAGCTGATCCATGGCTCCGCTCCACCTCGGCGCGCTCGTCGCGCTCGCCCTGGCGGCTCCTCCGGGCGCCGAGCCGGACCTCGTGGCGATGACGTTCCCGCCGCTCTCCACGCTGCGGGAGATGCTCCCGGCGGCGCTGCCGCCCCCGCCCGACCGCGTCTACCTCGAGACGCGCTCCTACGGCACGGTGATGGTCGATCACCGCGCCCACCTCGCCCGCCGCGTGGCGTGCCGGGCCTGCCACGGCGCCGGGCCGGTCTCGCGCATCGAGCTCACGCCGCGCTCGGCCCACGAGAGCTGCCGCGCCTGCCACGTGACGGCGAGCCGCGGTCCGACGAGCTGCCGGGATTGCCACGTCCAGCCCGCGGAGCCGCCCGTCGGCCAGCCCGGCGAGAGGGTGCGATTCGTCTTCCGCGGTCCCGGCGGAACGCGCCTCTCCGCCGCCACCAGCTCGAGGAAGCCGAAGCCCCCGGAGAAGGTCGCCGCCGTCGCCAAGGCGCCCGCCGGCTCTCCGGACGCCGCGGCCGCGCCCTCCGGGGCCGGCGCTGCGCCCGCCTCCGCCGCGCCCGCCG
>DATDDC010000371.1:0-2100 GCA_036523995.1 Anaeromyxobacter sp. | reverse complement strand
GGGGCGAGGAGGGCGCGCTCGTCGAGCCGTGGCTCCTCTCCGCGTCGCCCGCGCTCGCGGCCGCCGCCGTGCTCGCCGCGGCCGGCTGGGCGGCCGGCGTCTCCGGGCCCGTCCCGTTTCTCGCGGTCCTCTTCGCGGAATGGGGCTTCGCGCGCACGATCCGCGCCCACGTCGCCGCCGTCCTCGGCGGCGTGCAGCGCCCGGCGAGGGAGCTCCGCGTGCTCGCGCTCCTCCTCGCCCGGCTCGAGCGCGAGCCCTTCGAGGACGAGCGGCTCCGGCGGCTCCAGGCCGCGCTCCGCGGGCGGGGAGCGAGGGCCTCGTCGCGGATCGCCGCGCTCGTCTCCACCGTGACCCGGCTCGAGTGGGCGCGGAACCAGCTCTTCGCGCCGGTCGCGTTCGCCCTGGCCTGGAATCCCCTCCACGCCGCGCTCGTCGAGCGCTGGCGGCGGGCGAGCGGCCGCGAGATCCGCGGCTGGCTCGAGGCCACGGCCGAGCTCGAGGCGCTCTCCTCCCTCGCGGGATACGCCTACGAGCATCCGGAGGACCGGTTCCCCGAGATCGTGGAGGCGGGGCCCGAGCGGCACGCCCTGCTCGACGGCGAGGCGCTGCGGCATCCCCTCCTCCGAGGCGCGGTGCCGAACGAGGCGCGCCTCGGCGACGGCGGCCCTCGCGCGCTCCTCGTCTCCGGCTCGAACATGTCCGGCAAGTCGACGTACCTGCGCACCGTCGGCGTGAACGTCGTGCTCGCCCTGGCGGGCGCTCCGGTCCGCGCGGCGCGGCTGCGCCTCACGCCGCTGCGGGTCGGTGCCACGCTCCGCATCCAGGACTCGCTCCAGGCCGGCCGCTCGCGCTTCTACGCGGAGATCACCCGGCTCAAGGAGCTCGCCGACCTCGCGGAGGGCGCGGCCCCGCTGCTCTTCCTCCTCGACGAGATCCTCCACGGGACGAACTCGCACGACCGCCGCGTCGGGGCGGAGGCGGTGATCCGCGGCCTCGTGGCGAGCGGCGCCATCGGCTTCGTGACGACGCACGACCTCGCCCTGACGGAGCTCGCCACGGAGCGAGGGGACGGCCGGCGCGAGCCCAGCCTCGCCAACGCCCACTTCGAGGACCAGGTGCGGGACGGCGAGATCGCCTTCGACTACCGGCTCAGGCCGGGCGTCGTGGCGCACTCGAACGCCCTCGCGCTCATGCGCGCCGTCGGGCTCCGGGTCTGAGGAGCCGGCCCTACTCGACCGTCAGGATCTCCGCCCCATCCTCGGTCACCGCCATGGTGTGCTCGAACTGCGCCGAGCGCTTCCCGTCCGCGGTCACGGCCGTCCAGCCGTCGCTCCAGAGGAGGTCCTGCCAGGTTCCCTCGGTGATCATGGGCTCGATGGTGAACGTCATGCCCGGCTCCATGACGCGCTTCATCGAGGGATCGTAGTGGTGGGGGATCTGGAGCTGGGAGTGGAAGGACTCGCCGATGCCGTGCCCGCAGTAGGCGCGCACCACGCCGTAGCCGTGGCGCGAGGCGTGCGCCTCGACGGCCTTGCCGATGTCCGAGACGGGCCGGCCGGACTTCACCGCCGAGATGCCCTTCGCCAGGCACTCGCTCGAGACCTGCACGAGGCGGCGGCCCTCCGCGTCGACGTTCCCCACGAGGAAGGTCGCCGAGCAGTCGCCGTGCATGCCGTCCAGGTAGACGGTGACGTCGAGGTTCACGATGTCCCCGTCCTCGAGCGGGCGGCTGTCGGGGATGCCGTGGCAGATGACCTCGTTCACCGAGGTGCAGAGCGACTTCGGGAAGCCGCGGTAGTTGAGCGGGCTCGGGTAGCCGCCCAGCCGGATCGTCTCCGCGTGCGCGATCTCGTCGAGCGCGTCGGTGGTGACGCCGACCTTCACCGCCTCGCCCGAGACGCGCAGGACGCGCGCGGCGGCCCGGCACGCCCGGCGCAGCCGCTCGAGCTCGTCGGGCGTCTTCACGTCGCGGCCCTGCGACCTGGGGCGCCCGGTCTGCGCGTAGTCGGGGCGGACGATGCTCGCGGGCACGGCCCGGCGCGGCGTCACCTTGCCGGGCACGAGCTGCCTGCGCCCCGGCCGGACGGCCGCGCCGCCCGG
>DATDDC010000370.1:0-1982 GCA_036523995.1 Anaeromyxobacter sp. | reverse complement strand
GCTCGCCCTGGCCTTCGGCCCCGCCACCCGGGCCGGCGTGGCGATCCCGCAGGCGGTCCCCTGGGCGGAGCTCGGCGCCGAGGCGGCGGCCGCGGACGTGGTCGTGAACGCGACGTCCGTGGGCCTGCATCGTACCGTGGGACGCGACGAGTCCCCGTTCGCCGGCGTCCGGCCGCGGGAGGGCCAGATCGTGGTCGACTTCGTCTACGGCGAGACCGACCTCGCCCGCCGGGCGCGGGCGGCCGGGGCGCGCCTCGTCACGGGCGAGCAGCTTCTCGTGCGCCAGGGCGCGCTCGCCTTCACACTCTGGACCGGGCGGCCCGCGCCCGAGGCGGTCATGGCGGCAGCCGTGGCGCGGGGCGCCGGGAGCGAGCCATGACCCTGCGCTACCTCACCGCCGGCGAGTCGCACGGGCCCGCGCTCGTCGCCATCGCCGAGGGGTTCCCGGCCGGGCTCACCGTCGACTTCGCCGCCGTGAACCGCGACCTCGCCCGCCGCCAGAAGGGCTACGGCCGCGGCGGCCGGATGAAGATCGAGAAGGACGAGGCGCAGTTCCTCGCCGGCCTGCGGGGCGGCGTCACCCTCGGCGCGCCCATCGCCCTCGTCGTCTGGAACAAGGACCACGAGAACTGGAAGGATCTCGTCTCCCCCACCAAGCGCGGCGGGAGGAAGTTCACCCAGGTCCGCCCCGGGCACGCCGACCTGGCCGGCGCGCTCAAGTACGGCCTCGACGACGCCCGCGACGTCCTCGAGCGCGCCAGCGCGCGCTCCACCGCCGTCATCGTGGCGCTGGGCTCGCTCGCGAAGCAGCTCCTCGCCCGCTTCGGCGTGCGGGTCACCTGCCGCGTCGTGGCCATCGGGCCGAAGTCGCGCCTCCCGGGCGCCCCTCCCACCGAGGCCGAGCTCGCAGCCATCGAGGCCTCCGACCTGCACGTGGACGACGAGGCCACCGCGGCCGAGTGGCGCGCCCTCATCGACGCCGAGAAGGCGCGCGGCGGCTCCATCGGAGGCGCCTTCGAGGTCTACGCCGAGGGGCTCCCCATCGGCCTGGGCTCGCACGTGCACCCGGACCGCCGCCTCGACTCGCGGCTCGCCGGCGCGCTCTGCGGCATCCAGGCCATCCGCGCCGCGGAGATCGGCGACGGGACGCAGGTGGGCCGGCCGGGCCCGGAGTTCCAGGACGCCATCTTCCACTCCAAGGAGCGCGGCTTCTACCGCGAGACGAACCGCGCCGGCGGGCTCGAGGGCGGCATCACGGACGGCATGCCCGTGCGCGTGCGCGGCTACATGAAGCCCATCCCCACCATGCTGACGCCGCTCCCCACCGTGGACCTCGAGACGCGCGAGGCCACCCAGGCGCGCTACGAGCGGAGCGACGTGTGCGCCGTCCCGGCCGCCGCCATCGTGGGCGAGGCGGCCGTGGCCTGGGAGCTCGCGAACGCGTTGCTCGAGAAGTTCGGCGGCGACGCCATCGTGGACGTGGAGAAGGCGCTCGAGGCCTATGCCGCTCGGATCCGCTGAGACCGTCGCGCTGACCGGCATGATGGGATCCGGGAAGTCGACCGTGGCGCGCGCGCTCGGGCGCCTCCTCGGCCGCCGCGTGGTGTCGCTCGACGACGCCGTCACCCGCGCCGCCCATAAGCCCATCCCGGCCATCTTCGCCGAGGACGGCGAGGCCGCTTTCCGCGCGCTCGAGCGGATCGCGGTGGCGACGCTCCCGGCCGGCGTGGTCGCCGACCTGGGCGGCGGCGCCTTCTGCGATCCCGCGAGCGCGGCGAGGCTCCTCGCCGTGGGCCGGGTGGTGTTCCTCGACGTCTCGGCGCGGGAAGCGGCGCGCCGCATCGGCGGCGCCGGCGTCGAGGCCCGGCCGCTCGCGGCGAGCTGGGAGCCGCTCCTCCAGCGCCGGCTCCCCCTCTACCGGCGCGCCCACCTCCGGGTCGAGGTGGACGCCCTCGCGCCCGAGGCCGTCGCCCGGCGCGTCG
>DATDDC010000369.1:0-4810 GCA_036523995.1 Anaeromyxobacter sp. | reverse complement strand
CGCGCGCGAGACGCTGCCGCGCGAGGCGGCGAGCGCCGAGATCGTGTTCTGGGATCCCTTCTCGCCGCGGGTGAGCCCCGAGCTGTGGACGCTCGCGGCCTTCTCCGCGCTCCGCGCCCGCTGCGGCGCCCGGGCCGCGGTCTACACGTACAGCACCGCCACCGCCACGCGCTCCGCCCTCCTCCTCGCCGGGTTCCACGTGGGCGCGGGCGACCCCTCGGGACCGAAGCAGGAGACGACCGCGGCCGCCACGGACGCGGCCCTCCTGTCGCGCCCGCTCGATGGGCGCTGGCTCGCGCGCCTCGTCCGCTCGTCGGCGCCCTTCCCTCCCGACGCCCCGCCGGACTCGCTGGACCGCATCCGCGCGCATCCGCAGTTCCGCACGGCATGACCTACGCCCCGGCCCGCTGGCTCCCCGGCGCGAACGCCATGACCGTCTTCGCGTCCGTCGCGCGCGTCTTCCCGCGCCCGAGGGCGAGGCGCGAGCGCTGGGAGCTGCCCGACGGGGACTTCCTCGACGTGGATCGCTTCGAGACGCCGCGCCCGGGCGCGGGCGCGCCGCGGGCAGACGCCGTGCTCGTGGTCTGCCACGGGCTCGAGGGATCCTCGCGCGCGCCCTACGTGCGCGGCCTCGTCGGCATGGCCCTCTCGACCGGGCTCTCCGCTGCGGCCCTGAACTTCCGGGGCTGCTCGGGCGAGCCGAACCGGCTGCCGCGCTTCTACCACTCGGGCGAGACCGGCGACCTCGCGCTCGCCGTCGAGCGCCTCGCGGCGGAGCGGCCGGGGCGGCCCATCCTCCTGGCGGGCTTCTCCCTCGGTGGGAACGTCGTCGTGAAGTACCTGGGCGAGCGCGGGGACGGGGTGCCGCGGGAGGTTCGCGGCGCGGCGGCCATCTCCGTGCCGTTCGACCTCGCGGGCTCGGCCCGCTCCATCGACGGCCCCGGCTTCTGGAACTGGGTCTACCGGGAGCGGTTCATGCGCCGGCTCCGGCGCAAGGCGGCCGAGAAGGCGCGCCGTTTCCCCGAGGCCTTCGACGCGGCCCGCGCCGCGGCGGCGAGGACCTTCGGCGAGTTCGACGCCGCGGTGACGGCGCCCCTCCACGGGTTCGCCTCGGCGGAGGCGTACTGGCGGGAGTCGTCGGCGGGCCGGTTCCTCTCCGGCGTGCGGCGGCCGCTCCTCGCCGTCGCCTCGCTCGACGATCCCATCGTCCCCGCGGCGACGATCCCCGCCGCGGAGGCGATGAAGAACCCGCACGTCACCGTGGAGGCGGTGGCGGCGGGCGGGCACGTCGCGTTCGTGTCGGGGTGGCCGTTCTGGCCGAGCTTCTGGGCGGAGCGGCGCGCGGTGGAGTTCCTCGCGCCGCTCGCCCGGTGACGATCTACTTCAGGCCGCCGGCGATGTACTTCGCGAGCGAGGCGATCTGGTCGTCCGTGAGCTTCTCCTTGTAGGCGGGCATCTTGCCCTTGCCGCCGGAGATCACGGTCACGAGCTCCTTCTCGGAGAGCTTCGTCCCGCTGAGGTCCTTCGCGCCCATCTTCTGTCCGACGGCGGAGGGCTTTCCGTCCTTGCCGTGGCAGCTCGCGCACTTCTGCGCGAAGAGCGCCGAGTCGGCGCGGGCTGCGCCGGCGAGGGAGAGGGCCGCGAGGGCGAAGAGGATGCGCTTCATCGTCTTGTCCTACCTTTCGTGAGGTGTGCTGCTCAGTGTGCGGCGAGCCCGGCGGAACCGGCCGGGGCGGTGGCGCCCGTCTCGTGGGGCGCCCTGAACGTACCGACGAGGATGGGGACCGCGATCTTCACGAGCAGCGTGAATACCAGAAATCCGATTCCGAAGACGCCCATTGCCGTCCCCCACTCCGTCAGGGTCGGCTTGTACTCGTAGATCTGGCCGAGGGTGTCGGGCGTCATGCCGGGGATGATGAGCCCCATGCCCTTCTCGATGTACACGCCGGCCCAGATGAGGATGCAGCCCACGTTGAGCGTCCGGAAGTTCCGGCGCGTCTTGGGGATGAGGAAGAGCATGAAGGCGGCGAGGCTGCAGATGAGCGACAGCCACGCGTACGGCACGAGCGTCTTGTGCTCGCCGATGCCCGTCCAGAAGTACTGCGTGTAGAGGAGGTGCTCGGTCGCCGAGTAGTACTCCTTGAAGAGCTCCGCGCCGAGGAGGAACAGGTTCAGGAACATCGCGTACGACATGAGCTCCGCGATCTTCCAGATGGCCTCGTCCCGGATCGGCAGGTTGTTCGTCTTCCGGAGGACCTGGAAGAGGATGATCATCACGGCGGGGCCGGAGCAGAACGCGGACGCGATGAAGCGAGGCGCCAGGATCGACGCGTTCCAGTAGGGCCGCGCCGCCATGCCGTTGTAGAGGAAGGCCGTCACCGTGTGCGTCGAGATCGAGACGGGGATGGAGAGGAGCACGAGCGGCAGGAAGATCCGCTTGTCGTAGGGCTGGCCCCGGTACGTCTTGAAGAGCAGGTACGAGACCAGCACGACGTTCACGAGCAGGTAGCTGTTCAGGACGAGGGCGTCCCAGGTGAGCAGGGAGCGCGGAAAGTTGGGCGTGCCGATGAGCGGCATGATGTGGAGGAAGCGATCCGGGTGCCCCATGTCCACGAGGATGAAGAGGAGGCACATGACGAGCGCGCTGATGGCGAGCAGCTCGCCGAGGACCACGACCTCCTTGATGGGCTTCCACTGGTAGACGTAGGCGGGGACGACGAGCAGCACGGCTGCCGCGGCGACGCCCACGAGGAAGGTGAAGTTGCCGATGTAGAAGGCCCAGGAGACCTCGTCGCGCATGTTGGTGGCGATGAGGCCCATGCTCGCCTGCCGCGCGTAGGCGGCGCCGCCCGCGACGATGGTGAGGAGGAGGAAGGCGACCCAGGCCTTGTAGCCCTTCCCGCCGATGAGGACCTGGCGAACGCAGCCCTTCAGGAACTCGACGATGCCGGACATTCTCTCTCCGCTCCTCGCTACGTCGCGTAGAAGTAGTAGAACTGCGGGTGCGTGGCGAGCTCCTCCTTGAAGACGTAGACGCGCTTCGTCTCCATCACCTTGCGGATCTCGCTCTCCGGATCGAGGAGGTTCCCGAACTTCCGCGCGCCCACGGGGCAGATCTCGACGCAGGCCGGGTAGCGGCCGTTGCGCGTGCGCTGGATGCAGAAGGTGCACTTCTCCACCACGCCCTTCGGCCGCGGCCGGTTCCCGAGGTAGTGCTGGTTCGGGTTCAGGTCCGCGGCCGCGAGCGTGGGCTGGCCCCAGTTGAAGTGCCGCGCGCCGTAGGGGCAGGCCGACATGCAGCAGCGGCAGCCGATGCACCAGTCGTAGTCGATGACGACGATGCCGTCCTTCTCCTTCCACGTGGCCTGCGTCGGGCAGGACTTCACGCAGGGAGGATTGCGACACTGCTGGCACTGCACGGGGAAGTAGAACTTGCCGGGGCGCGGGACCGCCTCGGGATCGTAGTAGAGCTCGGCGCTGGCGAGGTCGACGCCCTTGTCCTTGTCCATCTCCAGGACCTTGATCCAGTGGATCTGCGGATCGCGCGACTGGTTGTTCTCCTTCACGCAGGCGTACACGCAGCGCCGGCAGCCCACGCAGCGCGAGATGTCGAGACCGTAGCCGAACTCGACGCCGGGGCGGGGGCCCTCGGCGGTGACCTTCGTGTCCTTGCCGAAGCGCTCCTTGTTCTTCTTCTCGATCTTGGCGAGCACCTTGGCGAGGTCGTCCTTCGACAGCTCCTTGAAATGGCCGCGCAGGAAGTCGCCGACGTCGACGCCGCAGGAGGCGAGCGCCGAGACGGCCGCGCCCGCCGCGGCGGTGCGCATGAAGGCGCGCCGGGCGGGGTCGATGGGACCGTCGCCCGCGAGCGGGTCGCCGCCCTCCTGGAGGACCTGGAGACTCTTGTGGAAGCTCATCGACGCAGCTCCTCCGGGCGCTTCGGCCGCGGCTCGGGCTTGATCTTCTGGAGGGTGGGCGTGACGGTCGACTTCCCGTCGACGACGATCTCCTTCACCCCTTTGAAACCCGGCGAGTGCGGGTTGTGGCAGTTCACGCACAGGAAGTACGTCTTCGCGCCGTCCCACATGCCCACGCGCTTTCCGTGGATGCCGCTGCGCCAGTCCCGGAACTTGTCGCCGTGGCACTGGCCGCACAGCCGGTAGGACTCGGTGAAGGGCACGGTCGCGCCGCTGGCGAGCCGGAGCACGTTCCGGTCCTCGTAGTCGTGGCAGTCGAGGCACCAGCGGTGCTCGGAGTCGTGGTCGAAGACGGACTGCTGCTCGTCGTGGAAGCCGAGCTCGCGCCGCGTCTTGTCCTTCATGTCCTTGTGGCACTCCATGCACGGGAAGATCCCGTCGGAGAAGGGAGGCGGCTTCGCCTCGACGAGCACCTCCTGTTTCTTCTCGACGGGAGCGGCGTGCTTCACGGTCGGTGTGTTCGCCCGGGCCGCGGAAGCGACCGCCAGGGCTGCGGCTACACGGATGGCGATACGGAGCGTGGTGTATTGACGCATCGGGTCTCCCGGCGGGCGCGACAGCGTAGTCGCCTCCCCGGCGGCGGCACTGATACGTATCAGTTTTCGGGTCATCCCGGAAGGGGTGGGTATCGAGAAAACCGAAACAATCTCTGACGGTTACTCAACGTGTTGTGGACCGGTGCGGTCGGGAATCTGCCCCCGCGCCGGGCAGCGGCACCCGTGCGCGCCCGTGCCGCGCGGCAATGCGCCTCGGGCCCTCGGCTTTTTCCCGGGAGTGCGAGCCTAGAACCTTCCGCGCGCCACCAGATCGCGCATCGCGACCGTGCCGGCGAG
>DATDDC010000368.1:0-21545 GCA_036523995.1 Anaeromyxobacter sp. | reverse complement strand
ATCAGGTGGGGCGCGCGCTCGCAACGCCATCGGGGTCGGGGTCGGGATCGGGGTCGAGGTCGAGGTCGGGGTCGAGGTCGGGGTCGAGGTCGAGGTCGGGGTCGAGGTCGGGGTCGAGGTCGAGGTCGGGGTCGACTTCGGGGTCGCGGCCACGCCGGTGGCACGCTCCGACCGCCGCCGCTACAATGATCCCGTGGCTCACGTGATCGCGAGAGCGCGTCGATTTATCGGCCCCCCGCCCCGGACCGGGCGCCGGGTGGCCTCGCGCGCGTTCGCCGCGTAGCTCGCCTCGCAATCTCGACATCGTCCGGAACGTGGCGGGGGGACTCGCTTCCAGAGCCCCGATCCGCCTCCGCGCCTCGCGCGGAGGTCAATTCCGCACGAACGAGAGGTCCCGCCATGTCGCCCAATCCGCCCCGTCCCACGCTCTCCGCGGACGCGCTCCGCCGCGCGCTCGCCGTCCGCGATCTCACCGATCCCTCCCAGGGACCCCACGCCGTCCAGGTCGTCCTCGAGCGCGTCGCCTCCGCGCTCGCCGGCGCGTGGGGTTGCCGCGTCCTCGTCGAGCGCGCGAGCCCGGTCGTGTCCGTCGAGGACAACTACGACCGCCTTCACTATCCGGCCGACGGCGCGTCCCGCGACGCCCGCTACACCCGCTACGTCTCCGAGACGCACCTCCTCCGCAGCCAGACGTCCGCCATGGTGCCGCCGCTGCTGCGGCGGCTGTCCCAGGATCCGGCCGCGCTCGCCGACGTCCTCCTCGTCTGCCCCGGCGTGGTGTACCGCCGCGACGCCATCGATCGCCTGCACTCCGCCGAGCCGAACCAGGTCGACCTGTGGCGGATCCGCAGGGGCGGGCGGCTCGGCGTGGCGGAGCTCGCCGAGATGATCGGCCTCGTGGTGCGCGCCGCCGCGCCGGGGCGCGCGATGTCCGTCGTCCCCGCCGCTCACCCGTACACGGTGGAGGGTCGACAGATCGACGTCCGCGACCGCGGCGCCTGGGTGGAGATCGGCGAGTGCGGCCTCGCCCTCCCGGCCCTCGTCGCGGAGTGCGGCCTCCCGCCCGACGCGAGCGGCCTCGCCATGGGGCTCGGCCTCGATCGGCTGGTGATGCTCGCGAAGGGGCTCGACGACATCCGCCTGCTCCGCTCGGAGGATCCGCGGATCGTGGCGCAGATGCGGGACCTCGAGCCGTGGCGCCCGGTGTCGCGCCATCCGCCCATCCGCCGCGATCTCTCCGTCGCCGTCGCGGCGGCGGCGGATCCCGAGGCGCTCGGCGATCGCGTGCGGCAGGCCCTCGGGCCGCGCGTCGAGGACGTCGAGGCCATCGAGGTGCGGAGCGAGACCGCGTGGGAGGCCCTGCCGCCCGCGGCGCGCGAGCGCCTCGGCATCGCGCCGGGCCAGAAGAACGTCCTCCTGCGCATCACGCTGCGCGCCCTGGGCCGGACGCTCACGGACGAGGAGGCGAACCGGCTGCGGGACGAGGTGTACGCGGCGGTCCACGAGGGGACGCGGTGGGAGTGGGCGGGGAGGATGGGTAGCCCGGGCGCAGCGGGTTCACCCGGCTGAGCTCCGGCTGCGGTCGAAACCGGCTGTACCTCGGCCCGCGGCGACGCCGCGCGAGGGTGCGCCCCAAGCGGAACGCGCGGCCCGCCTTGACGCTCCGATCCGTTAGCTATAACTTACCGTTAGTCATGGCTTACGCAACCTCCCAGATGCTCGATGCGCTCGGAGATGCCACCCGCCGGCTCGTCTTCGAGCGGCTGGCCGGCGGGCCGCGCGCGGTGAGCGAGCTCGCGGAGTCGCTCCCGGTGTCGCGACCCGCGGTCTCGCAGCACCTCAAGGTGCTGAAGGACGCCGGGCTGGTCCTCGACCGCGCGGAGGGCACGCGGCGCTACTACCAGGCGAACCCGGCCGCGCTCGAGGCGCTCCGCTCGTACCTGGATCGGTTCTGGGACCGCGCGCTCCTCGCCTTCAAGGCGGCGGCGGAGCGCGAGGCCAGGCGGCAGCAGGCGAGGAAGGACAAGGAACGGAAGGAGCGGTCATGACGGCGACGACGGCAGAGGCGGGCGCAAAAGGCGAGCGCGCTCAGGAAGACGATCACGGTGGCGGCTCCGCAGGAGACCGCCTTCCGCGTGTTCACGGAGAAGATGACGACCTGGTGGCCGCTCGAGACCCACCACATCGGCAAGGTCAGGGCGGTCTCGGCCGTGATCGAGCCGCGCGTGGGCGGCCGCTGGCTCGAGCGCGGCGAGGACGGCTCGGAGACGCCCTGGGGCACCGTGGTGGCGTGGGAGCCGCCGCGCCGGGTGGTGCTGACCTGGGACATCTCCGCGGACTGGAAGTGCGACCCGACGCTCCGGACCGAGGTGGAGGTGCGCTTCGTCGCCGAGGGCCCGCGCTCGACGCGCGTCGAGCTCGAGCACCGGCACCTCGATCGCTTCGGCCCGCGCGCCGACGAGATGAGGGCCGTCTTCGACTCGCCCGGCGGCTGGGCCGGGCTGCTCGAGCGGTTCGCGCGCGCCGCGGTGGCGGCGTGACGCCCGGCGCAGGCAGGCAGCGTGCGCCGCAGCAGGTCGGGGGTAGCGGGGCGCGCTCTCAGGCGCAGGCGCCGCGGATGGCCTCCGCGATCGCCCGGAGGGCGGGCTCGACCGCCGTCCCCCGCCGCCAGGCGAGGACGAGCGTCCGCCCCGGGGCGGGCTTCGCGAACGGCCGGATGCGCAGCTTCGCCCTTCCGCTCTCCGCCTCCACGGCGAGGCTCGGGAGCAGGGTCACGCCGGCGCCGCTCGCCACCATCTGCACGAGCGTGGGGAGGCTCGTGGCCCGGAACCCCAGCTCCTCGGCGCGGCCCCTGGCGCACACCTCGAGCGCCTGATCCCGGAGGCAGTGCCCGTCGTCGAGGAGGAGGACGCGCTCGCCGCGCAGATCGCCGGGGCGGACGGGCCCGGCCCGGCGGGAGAGGGGATGCTCCGGAGGCGCGGCGAGGACGAAGGGATCCGCGGCGAGCTCCGCCTGGACGAGGTCGCCGAGATCCGCCTCGCGGGCGAGGAGCGCCGCGTCGAGCTCGCCGGCCGAGACGCGCCGGACGAGCGGCGCCGTCCGGTCCTCTTCCCAGACGACGGCGAGCTTGGGGAGCGCCCTGCGGACGGCGGGGGCGGCGCGCGGCAGGAGATACGGGCCGACCGTCGGGATGACGCCGACGCGGACCGTGCCGGAGAGGGGATCCGAGAGCCGCACCGCCGCCTCGACGAGGTCGTCCGCCTCGACGAGCACGCGGCGCGCCCGCGCCAGGAGCCCCTCTCCGGCGGCCGTCACGAGCACGCGCCGCCGATCGCGCTCGAAGAGGCGGACGCCGAGGGCGCGCTCGGCGTCGGCGACCTGCTGCGAGAGCGACGGCTGGGACACGTGGCAGGCCTCGGCCGCGCGACGGAAGCTCCGGGCCTCGGCCACGGCGAGGAGGTACTGGAGCTGGCGGAGCGTGAGCGGGTAGGGGGCGGATCGCACGATAGGCTAAACCTATCACAATCATCGAAACGATGTCTTGGACCTGAAGACGGCCCGGCGCCATCGTCTCCCTGCCACGGCGGCCCTCGCCGCCCACGAAAGGAGAAGAGATGTACGCCACGCCCAGCCGACTCCCCGAGCCCGCCCGCGCCAAGATCGCCGACGCCCTGAACGCCGCCCTCGCCGACGGCCTCGACCTGCACGCCGCCCTGAAGGTCGCCCACTGGAACCTCAAGGGGCCGCTGTTCCCCACGCTCCACCCGCTCTTCGAGGAGATCGCCGTCGCGCTCGCCGGCCACAACGACGCCCTGGCGGAGCGAGCCGTCACGCTCGGCGCCCGCGCCTACGGGACGGCGCGCCACGTGGCGAAGGCCTCCCGCCTCGCGGACTACCCGCAGGAGACGAGCCGGGACCTGGAGCACGTGCGGCTCCTCGCGGACCGGATCGAGCGCTACCTCGAGGGCGTCCGCGCGGCGCGGACCGTGGGCGAGCAGAACGGGGACACCGACACGGTGGACCTCCTCACCACCGTGGCGACGGACCTCGAGAAGCACGGCTGGTTCCTGCGCGCCTCGCTCGAGTAAGGGCAGGCCCGGCGCCGAGCGCCGGGCGGGGCGCGGGAGGCCGGATCGTCCTCGTCGCGGTGGACCCCGGCGCTCTCGCGCTCCGCCTGACGCTCGACCGCCCGGGGCACGGGGGAGCAGGAAGATTTGTGCTCCCCGAGCGAACGCGCTAGATAATAGTCAATGTCGCACCAGAATACCGAAAATGCCGCACCCAGGCTCGGGGACGTCCGCGTGCGACCAGCCGAGCCGGCGGACCTGGCGGACGTCGTCGCCCTGGACTCGGAGAACACGGGGATCTCCAAGGTCGCCTACTGGAAGGACCGCTTCGACTGGTACGCCGGGCGGCACCCGGAGCGCTTCTTCCTCGTGGCCGAGAAGGGCGGCGAGCTGCTCGGGTTCATCGTGGGGGAGGTGCGCGCCTGGGAGTTCGGCTCCCCCCCGAGCGGCTGGATCTTCGCCGTCCAGGTGAGGTCGTCGGCGCGCCTGCACGGCCTCGGCACCATGCTCTACGACGCCATCTGCGTGCGGTTTCGCAAGGCCGGCGTCCACCACGTCCGCACCATGGTGGCGAAGGACGCGCAGCTCCTCCTCTCCTTCTTCCGCAGCCTGGGGATGATCGCGGGACCCTTCCTCCAGCTCGAGAAGAGGCTCGAGCCATGAAGCTCCAGATCGCGACGAGGATCGCGCTCTACGCGATCCTCCAGCTCGCGGCCGATCCTCGCAAGCAGCTCGCCGCCGCGGAGATCGCGGAGCGGTTCGGCATCTCGGTGAACCACCTCGCCAAGGTGCTGCGCACGCTGGGGCGCGCCGGGCTCGTCGAGGCGCTGCGCGGCGCGGGCGGCGGCTACCGGTTCCGGGCCAACGCACGGCGGGTGACGCTCCTCGACGTGATCCGCCTCTTCGAGGACGTGGGCGGGGGCGCGCGCGCCGATCGCGAGCCCGGCGCGGAGTCATCGGAGGGGCGGGCCCTCCAGCGCGTCATGGACGAGATCGACGACATCGCCGGGGCGACGCTCGGCTCCATCACGCTCGCCACCATGCAGAAGCTCGTCGAGGAGCAGCGCCGAGAGCGTCCGGCCGAGGGCGTCGCCCACGCCGCCGGCCAGCGCCGCCGCTGAGGCGCCCCGCGCGGGTTTCCCGTCCGGAGGCGCGCCAGCCGGGCCCGGCGCGCCGCCTGCCGTGCGCCGGTCGTCGCTGGTGCTGGGGTGCGCGATTCTGGTATAGCGATACCACAATCGAGCTTCTGCGCGGCACCTCGGTGACCGGCTCCGGCCGGCCGTTGGGAGCGTTCCATGGACCTCGAGACGCTGACGGTGGATCGGTCGCACTCGCCGGCCCGCATCACCTTCCGGCCGGGATTCAACGTCGCGGTCCCCTTCATCGACCGCCACCTCGCCGAGGGCCGGGGCGCCAAGGTCGCCATCCGCAGCGCCGCGGGCGAGGTCACCTACGCCCAGCTCGCCGAGCGCGTGAACCGCTGCGGGAACGCGCTCGCCGCCCTCGGCATCCAGCGCGGCGATCGCCTGATCCTGATCGTGAAGGACTGCCCCGAGTTCTTCTACCTGTTCTGGGGCGCCATCAAGGCCGGCATCGTGCCGGTCCCGCTCAACACGCTGCTCCGGGCCGACGACTACCGCTACATCCTCGAGGACTCGCAGTGCGCCGCCCTGGTGTGGTCGGCGGAGTTCGAGGCCGAGGTGAAGCCCGCGCTCGAGTCGGCGCGGACGAAGCCCGCGGTGGCGCTGCGGGTGGACGGCATCTCCGCGGAGATGGCGAAGGCGAGCCCGGCGCTCGCCGCCGTCCCCTCCGCGGCCACCGCCGCGTGCTTCTGGCTCTACTCCTCGGGCTCGACGGGCCGCCCCAAGGGCGCGGTGCACCGCCAGCGCGACATGGTGGTGACGAGCCAGCTCTACGGGGCCGACGTGCTCGGCGTCCGCGAGGACGACGTGTGCTTCTCGGCGGCGAAGCTCTTCTTCGCCTACGGCCTCGGCAACGGGATGACCTTCCCGCTCTGGGCGGGCGCGACGTCGGTGCTCCTCGAGACCCGGCCCACGCCGCAGAGCACCTTCGAGACCATCGAGCGCTTCGAGCCCACGCTCTTCTTCGGCGTGCCCACGCTCTACGCCGCCCAGCTCCAGGCCCTGGAGAAGGCCCCCGCGAACCTCTCCTCCATCCGCGCCTGCGTCTCGGCCGGCGAGGCGCTGCCCGCGGACATCTTCCGCCGCTGGAAGGAGAAGACGGGCCTCGTCATCCTCGACGGCATCGGCTCGACCGAGGCCCTCCACATCTTCATCTCGAACCGGATGGACGACGTCGCCCCGGGCACGAGCGGCAAGGTGGTGCCGGGCTACGAGGCGCGCATCGTGGCGGATGGATCGTCCGAGGCGCCGGTGAACGAGCCGGGCCGGCTGCACGTCCGGGGCCCGTCCACCGCGGCGTTCTACTGGAACAACCCGCAGAAGACCGCGTCCACCATGCTGCCCGACGACTGGCTCGACACGGGCGACACCTACGTGCGCGACGAGAAGGGCTACTACCACTACTGCGGCCGCAGCGACGACATGCTCAAGGTGGGCGGCATCTGGTGCTCGCCCATCGAGATCGAGTCGAGGCTGGTGAGCCATCCCAAGGTGCTGGAGGTCGCCGTCATCGGCGCGCCGGACGCGAGCGGGCTCACGAAGCCCGAGGCCTACGTGGTCCTGCGCGAGGGCGCGTCGCCGAGCGACGCGCTCGCGAGCGAGCTCATGCAGCACTGCAAGGCGGCCCTCGCCTCCTACAAGTTCCCGCGCAGGATCCACTTCGTGACGGAGCTCCCCAAGACCGCCACCGGGAAGATCCAGCGGTTCCGGCTGAGGCAGATCGCGGACGTGCCCGCCGAGAAGACGGGCGGGCCGAGATGAAGCAGCCGTGCACCGCCCAGGCACTCGACGTGGATCGTCCGCCTGCGGGAGAGGGGCACGCCCTCGCCCCGGGCGTCGTCTGGGTGCGGCTGCCGCTGCCGTACGCCCTCGACCACATCAACGTCTGGCTCCTCGCCGACGGCGACGGGTGGACCCTCGTCGACACCGGCCACGGCGACGAGCCGACGCGCGCGGCCTGGGAGCGCCTCTCGCGGTCGCTCCTCCAGGGCCGGCCCGTGCGGCGCGTGGTCGTCACGCACCACCACCCCGATCACGTCGGGCTCGCCGGCTGGATGGGCGAGCGCTGGGCGAGCGAGCTCTGGTGCACGCGCACCGAGTGGCTCGCCGCGCGCGAGGGGAAGATCGCGCCGCTCGCCGAGGTGCAGGCGCTCGCGGCCGCCTTCTACCTCCGGGCGGGAGTCCCGCCCGAGGCGATCCCCGCCCTCCGCGAGTGGTGCCGGGCCTACCCCGCCAACGTCACGCCGGTGCCGCCGAGCTTCCGCCGCCTCGCGGACGGCGACGACCTCGCCGTGGACGGAAGCTCCTGGCGCGTCGTCGTGGGGCGGGGCCACGCGCCCGAGCACGCCTGCCTCTTCTCCGCCGAGAAGGGCATCCTCGTCTCGGGCGACCAGGTCCTCCCGCACATCACGCCGAACGTGAGCGTGTGGCCGCAGGAGCCCGAGGCGGAGCCGCTCTCCGAGTACCTCGAGACCATCGCCGCGCTGGAGCGCCTGCCGGACGACGTCCTCGTCCTGCCCTCGCACGGGCTTCCCTTCCGCGGCCTGCGCCGGCGCCTCGGCCAGCTCGCGGAGCACCACCGCCAGCGGCTCGACGCAGCCCTGGCCGCCTGCGCCGAGGGGCCCCGCACGGCCTGGGACGTGACCGGGGTGCTCTTCGCGCGCGACCTGGATCCGCACCAGTCCGCCTTCGCGGTGGGCGAGTCGATCGCCCACCTCCACCACCTCGTCGCCCTGGGTCGGCTCCGCCGGCACCGCGCCCCCGGGAAGCCCGATCGCTGGCAGCTCGTCCGCTGAAGAACCGCCCATCGCCGGCCAGCGGCGATGACGCGCTCGAAAGGCTCACCCCGCAAGGAGGATCGCCCATGAAGAAGAGCCCGCTTCACGCGCGCCGCATCCTTGGCGCCCTCGTCCCCATCGCCGCGCTGTGCCTCCTCGTGCCCGCCTCCGCCCGCGCGGCCGGGCCGAAGCTGAAGGTCGGCTTCATGCTGCCCTACACCGGCACGTACGCAGCGCTGGGGAACGCCATCACCAACGGCTTCAAGCTCGGCGTGGCCGAGCGCGGCGGGAAGCTCGGCGGCCGCGAGGTCGAGTACTTCACCGTGGACGACGAGTCCGATCCCGCGAAGGCCACCGAGAACGCGAGCAAGCTCATCAAGCGCGATCAGGTGGACGTCCTCGTGGGCACCGTGCACTCGGGCGTCGCCCTCGCCATGGCCAAGGTGGCCCGGGACACGAACACGCTCCTCATCGTCCCGAACGCGGGCGCCGGGGACCTCACCGGCCCGCTCTGCGCGCCCAACATCTTCCGCACCTCGTTCACGAACTGGCAGTCCGGCTACGCCATGGGGAAGGTCGCCATCGAGCAGAAGAAGAAGACCGCGGTCACCTTCACCTGGAAGTACGCGGCCGGCGAGGAGTTCGTGTCGGGATTCCAGGAGGCCTTCGAGGCGGGGGGCGGCAAGGTGGTGAAGCAGCTCTGGGTGCCCTTCCCGCAGGTGGAGTTCCAGTCGTACGTCACGGAGATGGCCGCGCTGAAGCCGGACCTCGTCTACGCGTTCTTCGCGGGGGGCGGCGCGGTGAAGTTCGTGAAGGACTACGCCGCCGCGGGCTTGAAGACGACCATCCCGCTCTACGGCCCGGGGTTCCTCACCGAAGGGACGCTCGAGGCGCAGGGCGAGTCAGCGCAGGGCCTCCTCACCACGCTCCACTACGCCGACGGCCTCGACAACGCGAAGGACAAGGCCTTCCGCGCCGCGTACGAGAAGGCGTACAAGGCGGAGGCCGACGTCTACGCCATGCAGGGCTACGACGCCGCCCAGCTCCTCGGCGCCGGGCTCGAGGCGGTGAAGGGCGACACCGCGAAGCGCGCGCAGCTCGTCGCGGCCATGGAGGCGGCGCACATCGACAGCCCGCGGGGCGCCATGACGCTGTCCAAGGCCCACAACCCGGTGAACGACATCTACCTGCGCCGGGTCGAGGGCAAGCGGAACAAGGTGATCGGCGTCGCCGTCAAGGCGCTCGCGGATCCTGCCCGCGGCTGCAAGCTGTGAGATCCTGGGGGCGCGGCGGGCGCGTCGCCCGCCGCGGCCCTCCGGCCGCCTCGCACGGTGGACCCAGAGTGGACATCGCCTCGCTCCTCATCCAGGTCCTGAACGGCGTCCAGTACGGGCTCCTGCTCTTCCTCGTCGCCTCCGGCCTGACGCTGGTCTTCGGCGTCATGGGCATCATCAACCTGGCCCATGGCAGCTTCTACATGATCGGCGCCTACATGGCGTTCACGCTGTCGTCCTTGACGGGGAACCTCTTCCTCGCCATCGCGCTCGGGATCGTCCTCTCCATCGTGCTCGGGATCGCCCTGGAGTGGGCGTTCTTCGCCAGGCTCTACCGGCGCGACCACCTGGAGCAGGTGCTCCTCACCTACGGCCTCATCCTCGTGTTCGAGGAGCTCCGCAGCCTCGTCGCCGGGAACGACGTGCACGGCGTCGCGATGCCGCAGGCGCTCTCGGGCTCCATCTCGCTCACGAGCGTCCTCAGCTATCCCGTGTACCGGCTCTTCATGTCCGGCGTCTGCCTGGCGCTGGCGGGCGGGCTCTACCTCCTCATCCACCGCTCCCGCATCGGCATGATGATCCGCGCCGGCGCCTCGAACCGGGAGATGGTCCAGTCCCTCGGCATCGACATCCAGCTCGTGTACCGGGTGGTGTTCGGCGTGGGCGTGGCCCTGGCCGCCTTCGCGGGGATGATCGCGGCCCCGGTGTCGTCGGTCTACCCGGGCATGGGCACGCAGGTGCTCATCATCTGCTTCGTCGTCGTCGTCATCGGCGGGATCGGCTCGGTGTGGGGGGCCCTGGCCGCCTCGCTCCTCGTCGGCCTCGTGGACACGTTCGGCCGCGTCCTCCTGCCGAACGCCGCGGGCCTGAGCGTGTACGTGGTCATGGCCGTGGTGCTCCTCTGGAGGCCGGAGGGCCTCTTCCGGCGGGCCGCTTGAGGCTTGCGGGAAGGAACGCGTGAGCCGGGGCCGCCTCCTCCACCTCTTCGCGATCGCGGCGCTCGCGGCGTTCCCGCTCGCCGGCGGCCCCTTCTACGTCGAGCTCGTCGGGAAGGTGATGATCCTCGCCATCTTCGCCATGAGCCTCGACCTCCTCGTGGGCACGACGGGGCTCGTCTCCTTCGGGCACGCGGCCTACTACGGCATCGGCGCGTACGCGCTCGCGCTCCTCGCGCCCAGGTACGATGCGGCGAACCTGTGGGCGACCTTGCCGCGGAGCATCCTCGCCGCGGCCCTCGCCGCGCTCGTGGTGGGCGCGCTCGTCGTTCGCGTCAAGGGCGTCTACTTCATCATGGTGACGCTCGCCTTCGCGCAGATGGCGTACTTCGTCTTCCACGACACGGACCTGGGCGGCGGCTCCGACGGCCTCAGCATGAGCTTCCGCCCCGTGGCCCAGCTCGGGCCCTTCGCCGTCTTCGACGTCTCGAACCCACGGCACGTCTACTGGTTCATCCTGGCCGCCATGGTCGCCGTGGCCGCGTTCATCCGCATCATGCTGCGCTCGCCGCTCGGTCGTGCCCTCGAGGGGATCCGCAGCAACGAGCACCGCATGCGGTCGCTCGGCTTCTCGGTCCCGCGCTACAAGCTCGCGAGCTTCACCATCGCCGGCGGCCTGGCCGGCCTGGCGGGCTATCTCCTCGCCATGCAGGGCGGCTTCGTGAACCCGGAGCTGATCTCCTGGCACCAGTCGGGGAACGCGCTCGTCATGGTCATCCTGGGCGGGCGCGGCCGCGCCCACGCCGGCATCGTGGGCGCCTTCGTCTTCGTGGCGCTGCAGGAGCTCTTCCAGTCCCTGACCACCCACTGGCAGCTCCCCTTCGGCGCCGCCATCATCCTGCTCGTGATGCTCCTGCCCGGAGGCGTGCTCGGCGGCGTGGCCCGCCTCGAGGCGGCCCTGGCGGCGCGCGCCGCCCGCCGCCGCGGCGCCGCCGGCCTCGTGGAGGAGGGCGGCCATGAGTGAGCCCCTGCTCTCGACCGACCGGCTCAGCCGCTGGTTCGGCGGGCTCAAGGCGGTGCACGAGGTCTCGCTCGCGCTCCACCGCGGGAGCCTCCACGCCGTGCTCGGCCCGAACGGCGCGGGCAAGTCCACGCTCCTGAACCTCCTCTCCGGCGACCTCGCGGCGACGGCCGGGACGGTGCGCTTCCGGGGCAAGGACGTGACCTACCTCGGCGCGGACCGCCGCTCGCGCATGGGCATCGGCCGGAGCTACCAGAAGACCAACGTCTTCGGCGAGTTCACCGCCTTCGAGAACTGCCGGCTCGCCGCGCAGTCGAGGCGCCAGCGCCCGGTGCACGTCCTCTCCGACGCCGGCCGCTGCAAGGCCTCGTGCGAGGCCGCGGAGCGCGCCCTCGAGGCGGCGGGGCTCGCCTCGCGCGGGACCCTCGTCGCCTCGGCGCTCTCGCACGGGGAGCAGCGCCAGCTCGAGATCGCCATGGTGCTCGCCACGGGCCCCGAGGTCCTGCTCCTCGACGAGCCGCTCGCGGGCATGGGCGTCGAGGAGGCGCGGCGCATGGTGGGCCTGCTCGGCGCGCTCGCGCACCAGCACGCCGTCCTCCTCGTCGAGCACGACATGGACGCCGTCTTCGCCGTGGCCGGCGTGATCACGGTGATGGTGAACGGCGAGGTCCTGGAGTCCGGCACGCCGGAGCGGATCCGGGCGAGCCCGGCCGTGCGCGAGGCGTACCTGGGCGAGCACGCCGCCGCCGGGCGCGCCCCCGGGGGCGGGGCGTGACGGCCGAGGTGCTCCTCGAGGCCCGCGGGCTCCACGCCTACTACGGGGCGAGCCACGTCCTCCACGGCGTCGACTTCACCGTGCGCCGCGGCGAGACCGTCGGCCTCATGGGGCGGAACGGCATGGGGAAGACGACGCTCCTCAAGGCCATGCTCGGACTCGTGAAGCCGCGCGGCGGCGAGGTCCGCGTGCGGGGGGCGCCCATGACCGGCGCCCAGCCGTACCGCGTGGCGCGGCAGGGCATCGCCTACGTGCCGGAGGGGCGGGGGATCTTCCCCAACCTGAGCGCGCGCGAGAACCTCGTCATGGCCGCCCGCCCCGGCGTCGACGGCCGGGTGGAGTGGACGCTCGAGCGCGTCCTCGCCACGTTCCCGCGCATCGCGGAGCGCCTCGATCACGCCGGCGGCCTGCTCTCCGGCGGCGAGCAGCAGATGCTCACCATCGGGCGCGCCCTCATGACGAACCCGGACCTGCTCATCCTGGACGAGGCGACCGAGGGGCTCGCCCCGCTCGTGGCGCGCGAGATCTGGCGCATCATCCGGGACGTGCGGGCGCAGGGCATCGCCACGCTCATCGTGGACAAGAACTACCTCGACGTCACCGCCGTCGCCGACCGGAACGTGATCCTGGTGAAGGGGCAGGTGGTGTTCGAGGGGGACGGGAAGGCGCTCCTCGCGAGCAGCGAGGTCCTCACCCGCCACCTCGGCGTGTAGAGGGCGGGCCGATGCCGTTCCTCGTCATCGACTCGCACCGCCTCGAGTACGTCCGCATCGCGGCGGCGGATGGCCCCGGGCGGCCGCCGCTCGTGTTCCTGCACGAGGGGCTCGGCTCGGTGGCCATGTGGAAGGACTTCCCGGCGCGGGTGGCGCGCGCCACCGGGTGCGAGGCGGTCGTCTACTCGCGCTACGGCTACGGCCAGTCGGACCCCATCGCCGCGCCGCGGCCCGTCCGCTACATGCACGACGAGGCGCTCGTGGCGCTGCCCGCGTTCCTCGAGGCCCTGGAGGTCGAGCGGCCCATCCTCGTGGGCCACAGCGACGGCGGGTCGATCGCGCTCATCCACGCCGGCGGGTCGGGGCGGCCCGTCGCCGGCCTCGTCCTCCTCGCGCCGCACGTCCTCGTGGAGGACCTCTCCGTCGCGAGCATCGCCGCCGCGCGCGAGGCCTACGAGGCGGGAGATCTCCGGCCGAGGCTCGCCCGCCACCACGCCGACGTGGACTCCGCCTTCCGCGGCTGGAACGACGTCTGGCTCCACCCGGACTTCCGGGCCTGGAACATCGAGGAGTACCTGCCGCGCATCGACTGCCCCGTGCTCGCCATCCAGGGGAAGCAGGATCCGTACGGCACGATGGAGCAGATCCGGCGCATCGAGCGGGCGGTGAAGGACGTGGAGGTGCGCGAGCTCGAGAAGTGCGGGCACTCCGCGCACCGCGATCATCCGGAGGCGGTGATCGAGGCGATGGTGCGGTTCGTGGGGCGGGCGGCAGGTTGAGGGCAGCCGCCAGGTCGGGATCCACCGCGACACGGACCTCGACCTCGACGTCGACTCCGACCTCTTCGACGCGAGCGCGCATGGTTCTCGCGTTCGAGAGCGGGTCGGGCGCACCCCGGGTTCCAGCACGCCCGCAACCGCGCGGAGGCGGGGCACGGCACGACCCAGGTTCTTCGCGCGTTTCCGCCGTCGCGTCCTCTCGCCGCCGCGCTCCGGGTCGCGGGCGCCCTGGCCCGAAGCTTGCGATGCAGGCCGAAGCAGCGCCCGTTGCCCTCGCGAATGGAGTCCCCCGTGACCTCTTCGAAAGCCCCCGTCCTCGCCGCCGTGCTCGCCCTGGCCTGCGGCGGCTCGTCAGGAAGCGGCGAGAAGGAAGCGCCACCTCCGGACCGGGCCGTCACCGTCCGCTCCGATGTCACCTGGTGGCAGGCGGACGGGACCAAGGTCATGGGCGCTCCCGGCTTCCAGGGCACCACGGTCGCCTCGGTCCTGGTGCCGGACGCCACCGGCTATCGCACCATCTCCGGGACGACGAACGGCGATGGCAGCCGCTCCTTCGCCGCGGTGCCCGCCGGCACGTTCTTCGTCCAGATGGATCTGCGGGCGGACGGCGGCGCGGTCTGGCTCTACGAGACGTCGTCGTCCGACGTCGACCTGGGATGGGACCGGCAGGGGCGGATCGGACACCTGTACGCGACGGGGGCGACCCCCGTGCACCTCGACCTGACGGGGCTCGACAGCTGGGATACGACCTGGGACTACGCGGACGTGTTCAGCGCGGGGATCGGCGCCTACTCCCTGCTCTTCGGCAGCGCCATGGGCAACGCACCCGCGCCCGGCGCGACCACGGCGACGCAGACGGTCGACTGGTCCACGCTGTGGAACACGGGTCTCCCCGACGGCACGGCGGGCGACGTCACCTGCGTCACCCAGATGAAACGGCAGTCGCTCCCCGTGGCCGGGCTCGGGTACTACCGCTCGGCGTACCGCAACGCCTGCTCCTCGTCGATCACGATCACCTCCAACGCGACGCTCGCGGCGAGCCTCGCGGCGGTGCCGCAGACGGGCTCCGTCACGCTCGACGTCCGGCCCTCGGCGTTCGGAGCCCTGCTCCACGATCTCCACCCGTCCGCCACCGCGGACGCCATGCAGATCGACCTCCGGGCGGCGACGCCCACGATCGATTTCCCCGCCCCCTTCGGCGCCACCCCTTCCATGCTGACCCTGTGGTTCGCGCTTCCCGCGCCCGATGCCGTGGAGGGGCCGCTCGCCCACGGCCAGTACCTGGGGCCGAGCTGGAAGGAGTACATGAACGTCCGGTACTTCGCGCAGGCCGCGCTCTCGGCCGACGGCGTCGCGAGCCCCGTCGCCTACGGCCTCACCACCTGGCACAGCGGGCCCGTCGGCGCCACCGTCGTGGCGGCGCCGCTCCTGGGCCCGGCACGTTCTCCGATGGTGAACGGGCAGAATGCCTTCCAGCGCCTCGCCGGCGTCGGTCTCACGCCGACCCTTTCCTGGAGCGCGCCGTCGGTCGGCACGGCGACCGACTACCGCCTCGGCATCGACGAGCTGAGCGTCACCGGCGGCTCGACGGTCGCGCGCTCGCTCCTCGTCGCGTACGTTCACGGCACGTCGTTCAAGGTTCCCGCCGGAGTGCTCGCGGCGGGCAAGACCTACGCGGCGCGCCTCGTGGCGCGGTATCGCCCCTGGGACACGGGCTCGCCCGAGCGCTCCGGGGTGCCGCAGGGGCAGTCGCCCTGCCTCCTCGGTCCGTTCTCGCCCTGAGGCGATCGGGCGCTCGGGCTCCTCACGCCGCGGGCCGCAGCGGGCAGCGGATCGGCACGGTGCCCGCGTGGTCCGTGGGCCGAGCCCGAGCGAATTCCGCGGCGCGAGCTCGGGCCGGTCCCGCGGCGCTCCCCGCTCAATGCTCCGGGTGGCGCTCGGCCTCGCCCGTGCTGCTGGCGGGCCGGTGCGCCCACTCGTCCGTCTGAAGGTGGGCCTCGACCATCCAGAGCCACTTGTCGGTCCCGCGGGAGATCTCGGTGAAGATGTCGGACGTGTCCTGATCCTTCGCGTCGGCGGCGATGCCGATCGCCTCGCGCGCCAGCCTGCCGAACGACGCCAGCGCGTCCGCCACCGCGTGCACGTGCTCCCGGCCGCCGCCCGTCGCCGGGTACTCGTCGAGGGAGCTGCGCTCGGCGACCTGGCGCGCCGTCCCGTCGGCGATCCCGCCGAGCTGCACGGCGCGCTCCGCGAGGAGGTCCACGTATTCGTCGGCGTCCTCCACGATCTCGTCGAACAGCTCGTGCAACGAGATGAACTGTGGACCCTTCACGTTCCAGTGGGCCACCTTGAGCTGCGTGCGAAGATCGATGGCGTCGGCGAGGCGGGCGTTGAGCAGGTCGACCATGCGCTGCCGGATCGACGACGAGAGATCGTTGTGCGTTTCGTACATGGGGCACCCCGTTTTGCGGTTCGAAGCCTTGTTGGTTCCGGGGGCGGTGCGGGCGCGCACGTCACGCACGGGTGGGCGAGCCCACCTCGCCCGGCGGGACGTGGACGATCCCACGCAGCTCGACGAAGTGCCCCGCCGGTCCAGCCACGATGCAGAGGACGAGCTGCTCGCAGCTCGGGCAGCGCAGTACACAGCCCATCGCCTGGCCGTACAGGAGGAGCCCGCCCACGCTCGAGACCCGTCCGCAGGCGGCGCAGGTGCACGAGGCGGTGGTCATCTCGACCGCGAACACCTCCCGCAGGATGCCGGCGGCGCCGTTGCCGTCGAGCTGAAAGGAATCCTCACCGGACGTTCCCGTCATGATCCGCCTCCCGTGGGCCCGAACCGCTCGGTCCGGATTCGCTCGGGCGCGTGGCCGATCGAGACGAGCAGGGCGGCGACCGACTCGACCATCGGCGTGGGACCGCAGACGTAGGCGAGCGGCCGCGCCCCAGGCCCGGGCAGGAGCTCCTGGAGCATCTCGCGGTCGATCCGGCGGGAAGGGCCGCGCCACCCGGGGGGAGCGCTCCGCGTGAGCGTGTGCGTCACCGCGAGGCCGTCGCCTCGCGCCGCGAGGCGCGCCAGCTCGTCGCGATGGATGACGTCCTCCGCCCCGCGCCAGGAGCAGAGGAGGTGCGCCGGGACATGGCTCCCTCGAGCCGCGCGGTGCCGGACCATCGCCATGAGGGGGACGATGCCGCTGCCACCGGCGACGAGCGCGAGCGGCCCTCCCTGCTCGACCGTCCAGGTGAACCAGCCGCCGAGCGGTCCGCGCAGCTCGATCCGGTCGCCCACCCGCAGCTCGTCCGTGAAGAACGTCGAGACCTCCCCGTCGGGCAGGCGCTCGACCGTGAGCGCGATCCCGTCCTCCTCGGGCGGCGACGCGATCGAGTAGCTGCGCTGCGCCTGGTAGCCGTCCTCGGCCGTGAGCCGCACGTCCACGTGCTGGCCGGGCAGGTGCCCGCGCCAGCCGGGAACGTGAAACCGGATGGTCTTCACCCGTGGTGTCTCCACCACGATGTCCCGCACCTCGGCGGGGAGCCACAGGATGGGCGAAGGCCGCACGGCTTCAGTCTCCTGCGTAGCGCTCCTCTTTCCAGGGGTCCCCGCGGAGGTGGTACCCGTGCGTCTCCCAGAAGCCGGGCTCGTCCTCCTCCATGAAGGCGAGGCCGCGCACCCACTTCGCGGACTTCCAGAAGTAGAGGTGCGGCACGACGAGCCGCGCGGGCCCGCCGTGCTCGGGATCGATCGGTGCGCCGTCGTACTCGTAGGCGAGGAGGCCGCGCCCGTCGAGGAGGTCCTCCACGGCGAGGTTCGTCGTGTACCCGCCGTCGCAGAACGCCGCCGCGTAGGGTGCAGGCGGGTCCAGGCCCGCCGCGTCGAGGAGGTCGTCGATCGTGACTCCCTTCCACCGCGTGTCGAGCTTGGACCACTTCGTCACGCAGTGGATGTCCACCGTGACGGAGGTCGCCGGCAGGGCGAGCAGGTCCTTCCAGCTCCAGGTGGCGAGCTCGCGCTCGTCCACGTCGCGCAGCGCGAACGACCACTCCTCGAGCGGCGTGCTCGGCGTCGGTCCCGCCGATAGGACCGGAAAGTCGTTCGTGACGTACTGGCCGGGCGGAACCCTCGACGGGTCGGCGCGCGTCCGCCTGCTCTTGAAGCCTCGCGTGATCACGGCGGAGCCGGTCACCTCCCGCGCGCACGTAGCGGGGAGCAGCCGCCGCCGCAACGCTCACTCGGCGTCGAGCAGCCGGAGGGAGGAGACGCCGTAAGCGATCCTTTCGGGAGCGCCTGCCAGACGCGATGCTCGACCTCGCCGGCGCGGAGACCGCCCTTCCGTGATGGATGCTGACGAGGCGGGATGCGACTTGGAGATGGCGGAGCGGCGTTCCCGCGTCACGTCACAGGCCCGGCCGCTCGGCGTCGTGGGCGTGCGCGATGGCGTGGCGAACGGTCGGGTTCAGCCGCCTCGCGTCGACGATCACCTTCTCGGAGTGGACGTCGACGATCGCGTCGAGCGGGATGCAGTGATCGCCGCCGTTCTCGATGTTGACCAGCAGCTCGAGGCGACCCTCGGGGCAGACGTCGCGGACGGCGCCGAACTCCTCGCCGCCATCCCGGTCGAAGACCTGGAAACCGATGCGGATGCTCTCTTGCCACTTTCGTTCGCTGGCCATCGCCTCTCCTCCGCGCGACCGGCTCGGCGCGCCCTCCTGGTGTAGAGGCGGGGAACGGCGGAGGAGGCGTGCCGGATGGGGGCAGGGCGGCTCATGCGAGCGCACAACCCGTCATGCGTGGGGGCGGGCCCGGCTCTATCGAAAGCGGACGGACCGATGAGCCGCGTCTTCAAGGGCATGGGGGTGTCGGCGGGCGTCGCCCGGGGGACGGCCTTCGTCCTCAGCTGCGGTGACCGGTCCGCGGCCCCGCGCCGGAGCATCCAGGCGTCGGAGGTGCAAAGCGAGAGAGGGCGCTTCGAGGCCGCCGTCGCCTCGGCGACCTCGGAGCTGATCGCGCTCCAGAAGGAGGTGAGCGACAAGATCGGCCCGAGCCAGGCCGACATCCTCGGGGCTCAAGCGCTCGTGCTCAGGGATCCCGAGCTGAGCGGTCGCATCCTCCGGCTCGTCGAGGAGAAGCGCGTCAACGTGGAGGCGGCGCTCTCGGAGGTCATCGACGACTACACCCGGACCCTCGATCGCGTCGCGGATTCCTATCTCCGCGAGCGGGCGGCCGACGTCCGCGACGTGGGTCGCCGCCTGCTCTCGGCGCTGGTCGAGCGCCGGACCCCGAGCCGTCTGGAGATCCCCGAGAACGCCATCATCGTCGCGGAGGAGCTCCTGCCCTCCGTAACGGCTCGCCTCCAGCTCGAGAGCGCACGCGCCTTCGTGACGGAGCGGGGCAACAAGTTCTCGCACAGCTCGATCCTGGCGCGCTCCATGGGAGCGCCGGCGGTCGCCGGCGTCGCGGACGCGCCGCTGAGGATCAGGACCGGCGATCGGCTCATCGTGGACGGCCTCGCCGGAGTCGTCCACGTCGATCCGGATCCGTCGGTCGAGCGCGAGTACGATCGCCTGGAGGCGGGGCTGCGGGCGTTCAAGGAGGGATTGCGCGAGATCGTGAACCACCCCTCGGCCACCCTGGACGGCGTGACGATCCCGCTGCTCGCCAACGTCAACAAGATCGCCGACACGGAGCCTGCGCTCCTCTACCGGGCCGACGGGATCGGCCTCTACCGGACCGAGTTCCAGTTCTCGGTCCGCGATGCCTTCCCGACGGAGGACGACCAGCACGACTTCCTCGCGCGCGCGGCCGAGCGCTTCCACCCGCGGAGGGTGGTCTTCCGGCTCGTCGACCTGGGCGGCGACAAGGTCCTGCCCTACTTCCCGCTGCCGCCCTCGCGGAACCCCTCCCTGGCGCAGCGGGGGATCCGGCTGCTGCTCGGGCACCTCGAGGTGCTGAAGCCCCAGCTCCGCGCCTTCCTCCGCGTCAGCGCCGATCACCCGGTCTCCATCCTGCTCCCCATGGTGGGAGGGCTCGACGAGGTGCGCGAGGCCCGCGAGGTCGTGCGCCAGGTGGGGCGAGAGCTGTCGGCCGCCGGGAAGCGGTTCAACCCCGAGGTCCCGCTCGGCGCCATGATCGAGGTCCCGTCGGCGGCGCTGATCGCGCGGACGCTGGCGAGGGAGGTCGACTTCCTGAGCCTCGGAACGAACGACCTCGTGCAGTACGTGCTCGCCGCCGATCGCGAGGACGAGGGCGTCGCGCGCTACTACCAGCCCCTGCACCCCGGCGTCTTGCGGCTCATCCAGCTCGTCGTGGAGGCGGCGGCCGCCGCCGGCCGGGGGCTCACCATCTGCGGGGAAATGGCCGGCGACCCCAGGGTGACGGGGCTCCTCCTCGGGCTGGGCCTGCGCGAGCTCAGCGTCGCCCCGGGCGAGCTGCTCGAGGTGAAGGACGCGATCCGCAGGACGCGCCTGCCCGAGGCGCGCGAGCTGGCGCGCAGCGCGCTGGAGCTCGGGTCCGCTGCCGAGGTCGAGGCGCTGCTCGGTGCCGCCGGCGGCGGCGCGATCGCGCCCGGCGTGACGCCAGCGCCTGCGGCCTCATGATAGTGAATGATCCGAACCAATCGTTCGCAAGGCGAGCGTTGGCATACCTAAGCCTCATCTTTGAGACAATGCCTCCCATCGGCCCGTCCGTGATTGCGGGCCCGACCATCTCTGCCGTTGTGATGCTCGAGCGGCAGGGCAACGTCGTGATCTGGGGATTCCGAGGAGCAAAAGGTGAAGCACAGGTCATCGCCCAAGTGATCAAGCAAGGTGATCGTCTGATCCTCAAGGGGACACACATACAAGGACAGGCAAGTCTCAAGGAGGCACTGGAAGCCGCGAAGGCGGTCGGGCGATCCGAGGGCGTCAAGAAGGTCATCATCGAGCCGGCGAAGCAAACGACGGGAAGAATGCGAGGCCGCTTTCCGCACACCATTGAGGTCGATACCGGGCTATGATTACCCTAAGAATGACTGGTTGGCGGGAGGGGCTCAAGACCATCTCGTTGATGAAGGCCATTCAATACTACTCGACAGGATCACTTGTGACGGCCAAGAAATTGACGGAGGATCTCGTGGATGGGGAGGTAATCGAGCTGACTTTTCGAACCGAGAAGGACAGGGATGCGTTTCGGCGTGAGGCAGAGGTCCTCGGCGTTGAATTCGGCTAACCGGAGGGGAGATAGCGCGGGCGCTATCCGTTGCCCGAGTGCTGCGGCAGAACAGACATGTTTGTCGATTGGCGTAAGACTTCGGGAGAAGCTGATATGTCGCGCACTCGGAGGCGAGCCCAGGCAGGGCTGCTTGTGCTGGGAGTGCTTGCAGCGGTTCTCGCCACGGTTGCGTACGCCGCGGGCGTGACCACCGCTTACCAGTACGACGAGACGGGAAACCTGCTGCAGGTGATGGACGTCTCGTCGGACGTCAACAACTGCGGTGGGATCGGGTCGGTGTGCTCAGCTAACCGCTCCCTCGTGTTGCACCGGCCAGTGCACGAGCCTGACCGCTGATCCGAACAACTGTCTGGCGTGCGGCGCGGTCTGCTCCGCTCCGCAGAACGGCTCTCCCGCGTGCAGCACGGTCGGATGCAGCTTCACGTGCAATGCGCCCTACACCAAGTGCGGCACGGGGTGCGTCGACACGAGCAGCAGTGCGACGGATTGCGGGTCATGCGGCGTGGTGTGCGCGACCGCAAACTCTTGCTGCTCGGGTTCGTGCAAGCCCCTTTCGTCCGATGCAGGCAACTGCAGCGCGTGCGGATACGCCTGCCCCGCCGGCCCGGCGAACAGCTATCCGACGTGCACGTCGTCCATATGCGGCTTCGGGTGCAATGCGCCGTACACGAAGTGTGGCGCGTACTGCGTCGATACGTCCTCGGACGACTCCAATTGTGGCGGCTGCGGGATCTCGTGCGCCGTGACCCAGACATGCTCGAGCGGTCGGTGCGTCAGCCCTTGCGGGAATCTCAAGGATTGCTGCGGCGACGGGTCGATATGCAGGTCGTCGTGCTCGCCTGGGATCTGTGGCTTCTG
>DATDDC010000367.1:0-1848 GCA_036523995.1 Anaeromyxobacter sp. | reverse complement strand
CCGCGTCGCTGCGAGCGCGCTCCAGGGTACCGGACCTCGCCCGCGAACCGCTCGCCTGCGGGCGGGCGGGCCGCGCTCGCGCGGCCATCGTCCCCGCCGGCTCCTCGAGCGGCGCGGGGCTTCCGCCGTAGACGAGCTGGTAGGCGGCCCAGCTCCCGAGGACGTTCTTCACGTACTCGCGCGTCTCCGCCGCGGGGATGCGCTCGACCCATTCGTCGAGGGCGTCGTCCGGCCGCGCCCGTATCCAGCGCCACACCGCCTCCGGCCCCGCGTTGTACGCCGCCACGGCGCGGACCTTGGAGCCCTCGAACTCCGAGAGCAGCTCCGCGAGGTAGGCCGCGCCGAGCCGGACGTTGAGGTCGACGTGGTGGAGCGCCTCCGGCATCACGGGCCCGAGCGCGAGCCGCCTCGCCACCCTCCGCGCCGTCCTCGGCATGAGCTGCGTGAGGCCGAGCGCTCCCGTCGAGGAGCGCGCCCACCGGTCGAACAGGCTCTCCTCCCGGATGAGCGCCTGGAGGAGGTCGGGATCGACGCGCGAGGCCTTCGCCCACCGCTCCACGATCTTCCGGTACGGCCGCGGATACGTCGCCTGCCAGATCTCGGCGGCCTTCTCGTCCGGGCCGCCGGAGAGGCCGCGGCCCAGCGTGGTGCGGGCCACGTATGCGGCGGCCCTCTCCCGCCCCGTCCTGCGGAGCGCCTCCATGAGGAGCCGCGCCGCGTCGTCGGGCAGCGCGCGCCGGTCGATGGCGAGCAGCTCGGCGTCGGCTCCGGGCAGCTCCATGCGCAGGAGCTCCACGGCGGCGAGGAAGTGCGGGTCCGCCCCCAGCGGTCCCGCCTCGAGCGGCCAGGGCGACGCGCCCGCGCACGAGGCCGCGCCGCAGGAGGGCGTCCTCGTCTGCGGATCGGGCGCGAGCTGGCCCCGGGCGAGCAGGCCGTACCAGCTCGCCGGATGCTCGGCGGCGAGGGCGCGGAAGGCGTCCGCGGAGGTCGCGTCACCCCGCTCCGCGAGCGTGCGGGCCCGCCAGTAGCGAGCCCGGAGCCTCTGCTCGCGGCCCGGCCCGTCGACCCGCTCGAGCCGGTCGAAGGCGGCGAGCGCCGGCGTCGCCGCGCCGGCGCCGCGATGCTGCCAGGCGAGCTGGAAGAGCGCCTCGGAGGCGAAGTTCCCGTCCGCGTAGCGGGACGCCACCGTCTCGAGCCGCTGGAGCGCCTCCGCGGATCTCCCCGCGCGCAGCTCGAGCCCGGCGGCGAAGAAGAGCGCGTCGTCGGCGAAGGGGTGATCCGGATGGTCGCGCGCGAGCGCCTCGTACGTGCGCACCGCGTCGTCCGGCGCGATGATCGACTGCGAGTAGCCGAGGACGTACATCGCCTGGGGTCGCAGCTCCGATCCCCCGCACGCCTCGACCATGGGCGCGAGCGCGGCCACCGCCCGCCGGTGCTGCCGCTCCTTGCGGAGGGCGTTGCCCACCACGAAGGCCGCGCGGCAGGCGCTCTCGTCGGGCAGGGCCGTCTTCACCTGCAGGGCGAGCCGCATCGCCTCGGCGTTGTCGTGGAAGGCGAGGAACGACTCGGCCCGGCGGAGCCGCCAGGGGTTCGGGATGGGCAGCTCCCGGAGCCGCTCCCACACGACGCGAGCCTCGCGCGACAGCGGGCTCGTGGCCCAGAGCTCGAGCATGGCGCGGTGCTCTCCGGCCCAGTCCCGCCGCTTCTGGCAGAGGCGGCCGGCGGCGAGCAGCGCCCTGCGCCTCGCGGCGTCGTTGGCCGGGGTCGCCGGCAGCTCCCTCAGGGCGGTGAGCGCCTCGAGCGCGCCGTCGAGATCGAGCGCGCGCTCGAGGACCCGCGAGCGCCCGA
>DATDDC010000366.1:0-1963 GCA_036523995.1 Anaeromyxobacter sp. | reverse complement strand
GTCGGCTCGCTGGGCGGCCGCGGCGGGCGTCAGCCCGAGCGCCAGCACGGCTGCGAACGCCCCGCCGAGGAGCACATGGCCCGCTGGTCGCACTCGAGGTTCTCGCGTCCTCAGGAAGGGCGCCGGCATGCACTCATCGTGATGGCGCCCGCAGTGACGAGCCTGGCATGCTCGTTGCGAAGCCGTCAATTCCGGAATTTGAATTGTCCGATAAAGACGCCTGATGACGACCGGGCGTCGGTCTCGACCCGCCGCGCGCGCTACCGCATGAACCTCGGCAGCCACAGCGACAGGTCCGGCCAGTAGCTCACCACGAGCAGCGCCACGGTCTGGGCGGCCACCATGGGCACCACGGCGCGCGAGATCTCCTTCATCGAGATCTTCGCGATCCCGCAGGCGACGAAGAGGTTCACGCCGACGGGCGGCGTGATCTGGCCGATGGCCAGGTTCACGGTCATGACCACGCCGAAGTGGACGAGGTCGATGCCGAGGGCGCGGACCACCGGGAGCAGGATGGGCAGGAGCACGTAGTAGATCGAGATGGCATCCATGAAGCAGCCGGCCACGAGCAGGATGCCGTTCACGACGAGGAGGCCGCCCAGCTTGCCGGAGGCGAGGTGCAGGAGGCCCGCGGCGGCCGCGGCCGCGACGCCGGAGGTGTTGAGCACCCACGCGAAGAGCGACGCGGTGCAGACGAGCAGCATGACGACGCCGGTGGTGGCGCCGGTCTCCGCGAGGATGGCGGGGAGGTCGCGGAGCCGGAGGTCGCGGTGGACGAAGAACCCGACCACGACGCCGTAGACGACGGCCACCGTGGCCGCCTCGGTGGCCGTGAAGATGCCGCCGTAGATCCCGCCCAGGATGATGGCCGGCGCGAGGAGGCCCCAGGCGGCGGCGCGGGCGGCCCGGGCGATCTCGCGCCAGGAGCCCCGCTCCTCGGCCCGGATGCGCGCGTCCCGGCCGAAGAGCAGGAACGACACGAAGAAGAGCGAGAGCCCCACGACCAGGCCCGGCAGGATCCCGGCGATGAAGAGCTTCGTCACGGGCGCGTTCGCCACGACGCCGTAGATGAGGAGGGCGATCGACGGCGGGATGATGATGCCGATGCCGCCGCCCGCTGCGATGAGCGCCGCGGCAGAGCGCCTGTCGTAGCCGGCCTTCTCCATGGCGGGGATGAGGACGGCGCCGAGCGCCGCCGTGTCCGCCGGCCCGGAGCCCGAGATGCCGGCGAAGAAGATCGACACGACCACGGCCACCATGGCGAGCCCGGCGGGGAGGCGGCCCACCATCACCCGCGCCAGGTGGACGAGCCGCTCCGAGATGGCCGTCTTCGCGAGCAGGTTCCCCGCCAGGATGAAGAACGGCACGGCGAGGAGCGTCCACGAGTCCGTGGCGGAGAGGAGCTGCTGCGGCACGAGCAGGAGCGGCGCCAGGTCGAAGGCGACGATGGTGAGGACGCTCGAGATGCCGAGCGCGGCCGCGATGGGGAAGTCGAGGAAGAGGAGGGCGCCGAAGCTCCCGAAGAGGAGCAGGGGGACGCGCGGATCCATGCGTCAGGCCACGGGCACGGAGGGCGGGGCCGCGTCGCGGCCGCGGCGGTGCCGGAGGAACGCCTCGACGGCGCGGACGACGAAGAGGAGCGCGCCCGCCGGCACGGCCACCCCCACGAGCCAGGCGGGATAGCCGAGCGACATCATCAGGTCGTTCTCGACCTGGAGCCGGACCACCTTCCAGCCGTACCAGGCCGTGGCGAGGAAGAACGCAGACGTGCCGGCGAGGACGGCGGCGTCGAGGCCCGCGCGCCAGCGGGCCGGGAGCGCGTCCGCCACGAGGGAGAGCCCGAGGTGCGCGCGCCGCTTCACCGCGGCGGACGCGCCGAGGAACGTCACCCACACGAACAGGTTCGGGACGAGCTGATCGATGTACGAGAGCGGGAGGTCGAAGACGTAGCGCGTGACCACCG
>DATDDC010000365.1:0-4788 GCA_036523995.1 Anaeromyxobacter sp. | reverse complement strand
CGGCGGCGGATCGCGCAGATCGCTCAACCGCTGCGCACGGGCGCTCGCGCGCTCGGGGATGGCGCGCCGACCCGACGGCCGCGCGCCGCCCACCCCACGTGCGGGAGGGCGAGCGAGAGCCCGTGACGGAAACCCGAACAGTGCCCGCCGCCTTTCCGACAGGGCGGCGGCGGAAGAGGTTCCCCTCTCGCCGGAGGTGAGGCGGAAGAGGCGGCGGTCAGCTCACGCCGCCGGCGCCGAAGTCGGCCGCGATCTCGTAGCGGCGCAGGCGCTCGGTGAGCGTGTTGCGGCTGATGCCGAGCCGCCGGGCCGCCTCCGACTGGTTGCCGCGGACCGCGGTCATCGTCCTCGCGATGACGCTCTTCTCGAGCGCATCGAGCTGCTCGCGCAGCGTGTGGGAGGCGTCGGCGTCCGCAGCGGCGCCGTTCGCGGGCGCTCGCTGCCCGGGCTCGGCCGCGGCCTCGAGGAACGACTCCGGGCCCATCTCGCCGCCGCCGGAGAGAGCGACCATCCGCGCGATGGCGTTCTCGAGCTGGCGCACGTTGCCCGGCCAGTCCGCGGCCCGGAGGCGCTCCACGAGGCCGGGGGAGAGGCGGACCTCCTCGACGCCGAAGCGCTCGGAGTACCGGAGGGCGAACTCGTGCGCCAGCGCGGGGATGTCCTCCCGCCGCTCCCGCAGCGGCGCCACCACGAGCTCCACCACCGCCAGCCGGTAGTACAGGTCCTCGCGGAACCGGCCGGCGCGCACCTCGGCCAGGAGATCGCGGTTCGTGCAGGCCACGATGCGCACGTCCACCCTCTCGACCCGTCCCGAGCCCACCGGCTGGATCTCGCCTTCCTGCAGCGCGCGCAGCAGCTTCGCCTGGATGGGAAGGGGCAGCTCGCCCACCTCGTCCAGGATGAGCGTGCCCCCGTTCGCCTCGGCGAAGAACCCGGCCCGGGCCTGCGTCGCGCCCGTGAAGGCGCCGCGCGTGTGCCCGAAGAGCTCCGCCTCGGCCAGCTCCGCCGGGATGGCGCTGCAGTTGAAGCGGACGAGCGGGCCGCCGGCGCGCCGGCTCTGGGCGTGCAGGAGCGATCCCACGAGCTCCTTCCCCGTCCCGGTCTCGCCGCTCACGAGCACGGTGATCTCCTTCGCCGCGACGCGCGAGGTGGCGTCGAGGAGGTGGCGCATGACCGCCGACTGGTACACGACGCGACGGCCGATGGCGTGCTCGGCGGTGAGCTGGCGGTTGCGCTGGCGCAGCTCGCGCGCCTCGAGGGCGCGCCCGATGGCGAGGCCCATCTCGTCCACGTCGAAGGGCTTCGGCACGTACTCGTAGGCTCCCGCCTTCATGGCGCGCACCGCGAGCCGCTCCGACCCGCGCGCGGTGAGCAGGATCACCGGCAGGCTCTCGTCCCGCTCGCGCACGGCGCGCAAGAGCTCCATCCCGTCCATCTCGGGCATGGAGAAGTCCGTCACCACCGCGTCGGCGCGGTCGACGAGCTCGAGCGCCTCGGCGCCGGAGCGCGCCACGAGCGGCTCCCATCCGCGGGCCTGGACGAGCTCCCTCAGCGCGGCGCGCACCGACGGCTCGTCATCCACGAGCAGCACGCGCGCCATCGCGACCTCCCCGGGCCAGGCGCGGCAGGGCGACCGTCACCCGCGTCCCCCTCCCCGGCTCGCTCTCGTACCGCAACGACCCGCCGTGCTGGGCCACCACCGAGCGGGCGAGCACCACCCCGAGGCCGGTGCCGTCGTCGCGGGTCGTGAAGAACGGCGTCCCGATGCGCCCCAGGGTCTCGGCCGCCATCCCGCGGCCCGTGTCGCGGATGACGATCTCGGTCGCGTCGCCCGCCGGCCGCACCTCGACCACGACCTCTCCTCCCGGCGGGGTGGCCTCGATGGAGTTCGCCACGAGGTTGAGGAGCGCCTCCTTGAGGCGGCGCGGATCGGCCTCGATGGCCGCGTCGCCCTGCGCGTACAGGCGCACGCGCGCGTCGTCCGCGCGCGCCGAGAGCACGTCCAGCGTGTCGGAGACGAGGGGCCCGAGCTCGACGCGCCTCGGCACCACCTCCTGCATCGGCCGGGTGAACGAGAGGTAGTTCTGGAGGATCTCCTGCATCCGCGTCACCTCCTTCTCGACCACCTCGAGCCGCTCGCGGGAGGACGCCTCGGCCGGATTGCGGAGCCCGAGCTGGACGAGCGCCTTCACGCCGGTGAGCGGGTTCTTGAGCTCGTGCGCCACCTTCGTGCCGATCTGCTCCAGGGCCTGGGCTCGGGCGAGCGCCTCCGAGGCCATCTCCTCCCGCGCGCGCGTGAAGTCCGCGCGCCACTTTCGCATCCGCGCGTGGACCGGGGCGAGCAGCGCGCCGGCGCCGAGGACGCTCACCGCCGCGAGCGCCGCGTACACGGGGCCGGAGAGCTCGGGGCCGGTCCAGGCGCGAGGCAACGCCGCGAGCACGCCCACCGCGAGCGCGGTCGCTCCGAGGAGCAGGCGCGTGGGCCGCTTGTCGCCGATCACCATGGCAGCGCCGAAGTACGCGGCGATCATCGTGACGAGGAGCGGGCTGCGGATGCCGCCCGTCACCGCGGCGGTGAGACCGGTCAGGACGAGCAGCTTCGACTTCGCCGCGGCGATCCACCAGGCGACCTGCCCCGCGTCCGCGTTGACGCAGCGCCTGGGATCGCCCCGGCCCCCCGGGGCGCAGGTGACGAGGTAGAAGCCGGCCGGCGGTATCACCGCCGCCGCGGCCAGGACGCCGATCCGCCAGGCGGGGTAGCCGACGCTCGCCAGCACGATCCCGACGACGAGATAGTAGGCGAGCGGAAGGAGCTCCTCGCGAGGCAGCCGCAGCCGGGCTACGCGGGCGGGAACCCTCGCCGCGTCGTCCGACGGGCCGCCCGGAGCATGCTGCACGAGCGTCGTTGCGATCATCTTGCTGGCGTGCTCCGCAAGTTCCGGGCCGGACGCGAGGACGCGCTCCATGGCCTCCATTTCTAACGGAATAGGCGCCGCTCGACCCGTAGCTCTCCCAACCGGGTCCCGGGCCCGCGCAGATTGCTCAAGCCCTGAGCAGGCGCCGGCGCCACCCTTCATCGACTGGTACCCCGCCGCGCCGATCGCTATCGGAGTGACCACCCAATCCTGCCGAGAAGAGAGCGATCGATGGAAGCTGCCGATCAGAGCTGCAGGTTCGTGGCCCGCCTGGCCCTCCTCTCGAAGGTGGGCGCTCTCGCGGGGACCCTCGACTACGAGAAGGTGCTCTCCGCCGTGGCCCGCCTGTCGATCCCGGAGCTGGCGGACTGGTGCATCGTCGATGCCGTCGCGGAGGGCGAGGCCCGCCGCATGGAGGTGGCCCACCGGGATCCCGCCCGGGGTCCGCTCGCCGCGGCGATGCGCTCCTTCAAGCTCGATCACGCCGCGCGCCGCCGGCTGCCGGTCGCCCAGGCCCTGCAGTCGGGACGGCCGGTGCTCATCCCCGACTACACGGAGGCGATGCTCGAGGAGCAGACGCAGGGCGAGTACCTCGAGCTGGTCCGCCAGCTCCGCCCGTGCTCGGTGCTCGTCGTCCCCGTCTCCCTCCCGAGCTGGCTCGGCACGGTGACGTTCATCATGACGTCCGAGTCGGGGCGCAGGTACGGCCAGGAGGACGTCGCGGTCGCGGAGGAGCTCGTGAGGCGGGCCGCCCAGTGCGTCGAGAACGCGCGGGTGCACCAGAGGCTGAGGCAGACGGAGGAGCGGTTCCGCGTGGCCCTGGCTCACTCCGACACGACGCTCTTCGAGCAGGACGCGGAGGGCCGTTACCGCTGGGTGTACAACCCGCCGCTCGGCTACCGCGCGGAGGAGGTGCTCGGGAAGACGAACGACGACCTCTTCACGCCCGAGGTGGCCGCCCGGGCGAACGCCCTCGACCGCGCCGTCCTCGAGCGGGGCGCTCGCGTTCACGAGGAGGTCCGGGTGTCGCGGCCGGGGGGCGAGACGCGCCACCACCTCGTCTCGCAGGAGCCGTTGCGCGACGCCTCCGGCGCCATCGTGGGGCTCACCGGCGCCGCCACGGACATCACGGAGCAGAAGCGGGCGCAGGACGAGCTGGCGCAGGCCCTCGCCTTCCGCGACCAGATGGTGGGGATCCTGGGCCACGACCTGCGCAACCCGCTGGGCGCCGTGCGGGTGCTGGCGTCGCTCCTCCTGGCGCGGGACGACCTGCCCGAGCGCGTGCGCGAGAACGTCGCCGAGATCGGCCGCGCCGGCCAGCGCATGCTCGAGATGATCGGGACGCTCCTCGACTTCACGAGCAGCCGGTTCGAGGGCGGCCTGCCCATCGCTCCGGTGCCGGCGGACCTCCACGAGGTGTGTCGCGGAGTGGTGGGCGAGCTCCAGGCGGCCGAGCCGGACAGGACCATCGAGCTCGATCTCGAGGGCGACGGCCGGGGCACCTGGGATCCGGCCCGGATCGCGCAGGTGGTGTCGAACCTCGTCGCGAACGCGCTCCAGCACGGCTCGAAGCACGCGCCGGTGCGGGTCTCGGTCGGCGGGGACGAGGGCCACGCGGTCCTCGAGGTGCAGAACCAGGGACCGGCGATCGCGCCAAAGCTGCTGGAGGTGATGTTCGAGCCGTTCTCCCGGGGGTCCACGCTCCGGGACGCCTCCCACGCGCGAGGGCTCGGGCTCGGCCTCTACATCGTGAGCGAGATCGTGAGCGCGCACGGCGGCACCGTCGCCGTCCGCTCCAGCGTCGCGCGAGGGACCAGCTTCACGGTGCGCCTGCCGCGCGCGAGGCGCGGGCACGCCGCCGGCGCCGGGGCCC
>DATDDC010000364.1:0-3017 GCA_036523995.1 Anaeromyxobacter sp. | reverse complement strand
CTCGGCGGTGCGCTCGCCGATGAGGAGGTTGTACTTGCGCTTGATGTGCTGGATGATCGCCTCGTCCATCTTGTCGCCGGCGATGCGCACCGAGCGGCTGTAGACGATGCCGCCGAGCGAGATCACCGCGACGTCGGACGTGCCGCCGCCGATGTCGACGATCATGTTCCCGGAGGGCTCGGTGATGGGGAGCCCCGCGCCGATGGCGGCGGCCATGGGCTGCTCGATGAGGTAGACCTCGCGCGCGCCGGCGGACTCGGCGGCCTCGCGCACCGCGCGCTTCTCCACCTCGGTGATCCCCGAGGGGATCCCGATGATGATGCGCGGCTTCACGAAGCTCTTCCGGTTGTGCGCCGACTGGATGAAGTACTTGAGCATCGCCGCGGTGACCTCGAAGTCGGCGATGACCCCGTCCTTCATGGGCCGGATGGCGACGATGTTGCCCGGGGTGCGCCCGAGCATCTCCTTCGCCTCCTTGCCGACCGCGAGGACCTTCCGCCCGCCGCGCGCGTCCTGCTGCACGGCGACGACCGAGGGCTCGTTCGAGACGATGCCCATTCCGCGGATGTAGATGAGGGTGTTCGCCGTCCCGAGGTCGATGGCGAGATCGCGGGACATGATGTTGTGAAGCCAGTTGAACACGGCGCGCGGACTATAGCAGGGAGCCCCGGAGAGACAAGCGGGTTCGGGGGTTTACGCCGCAGCGAGCGGACGTTTCCCGGGCTGCTCGCGAAGTGGGAGACGGTGCGCGTCCGGTGCTCGACGCGGGCCTCGGGAGCGTGCGGGCGGCCGGGAGGCCGGCGGCCCTTCCGGCGCCGGAGGCAGGCTTTGCGGTCCCCCCCTCACGCGTTACTCTCGGCGCGAACGATGGCGCGCAAGAAGCCGGCCCCGAGGCCCGCGGTCACCTGCCCGAGCTGCGGCCACCGCGCGGAGCAGGACTCGGGTCCCCTCAACTTCTGCCCCGACTGCGGCGCCGACCTGCGGGCTCCGGAGCCGAGCGGCGCGAACGCGCTCCTCCAGAAGGTGATCGCCGATCGCTACCGCCTCCTCGCGCTCATCGGGGAGGGCGGCATGGGCGCGGTCTACAAGGCCGAGCACATCCGCATGGGGAAGGCCCTGGCGCTCAAGATCCTGCGGCCGGACTTCGCGAGGGAGGAGGGCGCGGTGGAGCGCTTCCGCGCCGAGGCGCAGATCGTCTCGCGCCTCTCCCACCCGCACACCATCGCGGTCTTCGACTTCGGAGAGATCGAGGACGGCTCCGGCTTCTACCTCGCCATGGAGTACGTGCCCGGGAAGGACCTCGCCGCCGTGCTGCGCGACGGGGGACCCCTCCCCGAGGCGCGCGTGGCCCGCATCGGCGCGCAGATCCTCGGGTCGCTGGCCGAGGCCCACGACGCGGGCATCGTGCACCGGGACATCAAGCCCGGGAACGTGATGCTCATGCCCACCCGCTCCGGCGACGACTTCGTGAAGGTCCTCGACTTCGGGATCGCGAAGCTGCGCGACGAGGGGTCCGCCGCCGAGGGCGCGCCGGCGAACGCGGCGGCCATCGTGGGCACGCCGAACTACCTCGCCCCCGAGCAGGCGCGGGGCGAGCCCATCGACGGCCGCTCGGATCTGTACGCCGTGGGGTGCCTCCTCTACGAGCTCGCCTCGGGGCGGCCTCCCTTCCAGGCGGGGACCGCCATGGCGGTCGTGTCCGCCCACCTGCGCGAGGCGCCTCCGCCGCTCGGGGACCTGGCGCCCGGCGTCTCGAAGCGGTTCGCCGAGGTCATCCACCGGGCCCTCGCGAAGAAGCCGCAGGATCGCCACGCCGACGCGGACGCCATGGGCGAGGCGCTCCTCGCGCTGGCCGAGCCGGCCGACGCGAAGCGGCTGCGCCGGCCCACCTCCGCCAAAGTCACGGGCGCGCTCGAGATCGCGAGCCGCGACGACTTCCGGGACCTCGATCGCCAGATCCGCGCGCTCCGGCGGAGCCGCGTCGTGGGCCCCGCCGTCGCGCTCGCCGCGGTCGCCACCGCCGCCCTGGCCGCCTGGCGCTGGCAGGAGCTGTACGCCCTCGCCGCGGCGCGCGCCCCTTCCGTGTTGGCGCTCCTGCCGGACGCGCTCCGGCCGAGCGGCCACTACGACGGCTTCGAGCACGAGCCGAACGACGCGCCGGGGCGCGCCAACGCGCTCCCCATCCCCATCGGGCCCGACGGACGCCCGGGCGTGGCCGTCGTCCGCGGCTCCATCGGCGCGAGGCTCTCGGAGACCGAGGGCGACGTGGACGTCTTCATGCTCGAGATCCCGCCGTCGCGAGGTCGACGGGTGCTCGTCGCGGAGTGGCACGGGGAGCGGGAGGGCGAGGGGATCCGCGGCCTCGACGTGGCGCTGGCGCTGAACCGCGTGCGCGAGGAGGGCGGGCGCGTCACGGCCCCGCTCGTCGCCTCGGCGAACCGAGGAGGCCCCGGCCGGCCCGAGCGGCTCGTCGCCGCGGTGGAGGCGGGGACCTACTACCTCGCGGTCCGCGAGGTGCACGCCGAGGCGATCGGGCCGGTGGAGAAGCCGACCGATCGCTACGTGCTCGAGGTGCGGCTCGCGGAGCCGCAGCCGGGGGAGGAGGTCGAGCCGAACGACGCGCCCGACCGCCTGAACGCGCGCTTCGAGCGCTATCCGGAGTGGCGCGCCCTCGCGGGCCGGAATCCCATGGGCGAGGGGACCGTCGTCCACGGCGAGACCTCCACGGACGACCCGGACGTGTACGGGATCGAGCCGCGCGGCCCGGCCGAGGCGCCGGTCCTCGTCGCGGCGGTGCCCGCGCCGGGCCTCGCGCTCGCCGCGCGGCTGTGGCTGCCCGACGCGGAGGATCTCCTGCCCCCCAGGCCCGCGGATCGGGTGCGCCTCGAGCCCGCGGGCGAGAGCGGGCGTGGCGAGGTGCTCCTCGTCCGCCTCCCCGCGCCGCCGGCCCCGGGGGCGCCCGCCATCCTGGAGCTGCGCGCGTCCTCGGGCGAGGGCAGGTACGATCTCCTCGCCCT
>DATDDC010000363.1:0-1717 GCA_036523995.1 Anaeromyxobacter sp. | reverse complement strand
CCCACGGGGAGCGGCTCCTTCGGCCCGGCGGTGCGGCTCTCGATGCGCGCGGAGCGCCTCGCCGTCGTCCAGAGCCTGGCGTGGACGAGCGGTCCGGGGATGGCGCGGATGACGGGGCTGCTGGGCATCGGGCCCGTCTTCCCGCTCCGGCCGCGGCTCGAGCTCCAGGTCCTGGGGCTCGGTGGGATCGACATGAGGTACAAGCCGGTCGTCGCCACGAAGGCGGCGGTCGGCGCGAGCGTGGAGCTCCAGTGGTACCGGGGCGGCACGGTCCGGATGCTCGGCGTCGGCCTGGGCGCCACGACGGACCTCGGGCCCGCGCACGACGCCTACGGGGAGCGCATCGGCGCCACGACGGTCTCCCTCTCCCTCGTGGCGGGATTCGCGCTCGCGCAGTGAGCGCGGCGGCGACTCGTCGAGCCGCCGCCGTTCGCACCGATGATCTCGCCCCGCTCGTCGGGGCTCGAGCCGCGCGCCGGGCTACTTGCCCGCTTTCTTGGGCGCCGCGGCGGCCTTCTCCGCCGAGGCCGCCGCCTTCTCCGCCGGGGCCGCCTTCGACGCCGCGGGCGCGGCGCGCCGCTCGTCCATGCTGTCGAAGATGGCGACCTGGGTCACCGACTCGGCCTTGGTCGAGTGGCACACGCCGCAGAAGCGGTCGATGCTCTGCCCCTTCGCGCCGACGTCGACGCGCAGGTACTTGTAGTTCGGGTTCGAGGGGTGCGGGTCGTGGCAGCCCATGCACTCGAAGCGGTTGTCGCGCAGCAGCTCGGGCGGAACCTTCGCGACCTTCGCGTTCACCGAGGAGAGGCCGAAGGGATGGCTCATGTGCTGGGACACCGGCGCATAGCCCTGGCCGCCCTTGTCCGAGTCCTGGTGGCAGGCGAGGCACAGCCCCGTCGTGCCGCCGTAGGGCTGCTTGGTCTTCGGGTTCAGGTACTTGGTGTTCGGAGCGACGGCGAAGATGTTCTCGCCCTTGGCGGCGTGGAGGGAGTGGCAGCCGCTGCATCCGACGGAGTCGTGTCCGCCGGCGGCGAGCGCCAGCGCAGGCGCCAGGGCCAGCATTGCGACGAGGACCTTCATCATGTCTGTCTTCTCCGTGAGAGAGGCGAACGGCCGAGCGTTCGGCGGCTCGCGCCTGTGGGGGTCCCGAAGACGACGGGAGCGCGGCCGATCGTCTCGGCGCGCTCCCACTGCGGCAACGGCGCGGCCCCCCCTCCCGCGACCGCTTCCGGACGCGAACGACGGCCCCCTTCCTGCCGTCGTTCGCCTCATCTCGCCCAGAAGCATGCGACGTGCCCGGTGCACTGGAGGTGTGAATCGCGGCAAATCCGCTAGGTTCGCGCGATCGCGAGGCCCCCGCCGCCGGGCCGTGTGCGCGTTTTCCCCCGATCCTCTCGCGATGCGAGTATTGCCCCACTCCCCGCCAAACGTGCGTGCAATCCGCTCAGGCGTTGCCCATGCGGCGCGCGCGGATGCACACGTGCGCCGTCACGGACGCGGGATAGACCACGATGGCGCCGTCCCGATGCTCGCGATACCAGAACGGCCGCGCGGGGAAGAGGGCCCGCGCCGCGACGGCGAGCGCCAGGAGCTCGAGGCCGATCCGCCACCCCGGGCCGTGCGTCTGGTCCGTCGCCACGAGGCCCAGCACCGCGGCGGCGATGAGCCACGCCACGGCCGGCAGGACGAGCCGCGCCCTGTGCACGTGCCCGGCGCC
>DATDDC010000362.1:0-5406 GCA_036523995.1 Anaeromyxobacter sp. | reverse complement strand
GCCGCGCGCCGGCTCCTCCGGGGCGGGCTCCTCGCCGGTCGGATAGCGCCCGGACCGCTCGCGCTCGGCGGCGAGGTCGGGCGGAGTGCCGCGGGCGATGTCGGCGAGCGCGAAGGGACCGATGGGGCGCGCCGGCGGCGGATCGGCGAGCAGCGCGCGCAGCGCCATGAGGTCGTCCCACCCGAGCGGAGCGAGCGCGCGGCGGATCAGCGCCAGGCCCGCCTGGCGCCCCGCCTCCGCGCACCAGCGCGCCACCCGCTCCGCCAGCTCCGCGTCGACGTCCACCATGGCGAGCCGGAACCTGCGCGAGCCCGGCGGCCGCGTCAAGCGAGTGCGCGCGGAAAGTCCGGTTGCCGCTGCGGGCAGCGCATGCTTCACTGCCGCGCATGCCGGCCGAGGTCACCGCGGGTCGAAGGACGCGCACGCCGCCCGCGGTGAAGGCCGCCCGCTGGGTGCTCTTCGCGCTCCTGCTCGTCTCGGCCGGCCTGGCGCTCTTCGGCCTGCCCGAGATGCGGCGCGCCGTGGCGCAGGGGCGCTGGCCCCCCGTCACGCTCGCGGTGCCCGCTGCGCTCCTCGGGCTCTTCGCCGTCGGATACGCCGCGTACCGGCTCGCGCTCGTGCGCGCCGGGCGCTATCCCGCGGGGAAGGCGCTCTTCCGCATCGCGCTCATGGCGGCCGTCGTGGGCGCCGCGGCGGGGATCGTCCTCGTGCCGCCGGAAGCCGGCCCGCCGGGCGAGGCGGCGGTCGATCTCTCGCGGCCGCTTCGCTCCTCGGACCCCGAGGTCCGGGCGCTCGCGGCGGAGCTCGTGCGCCACCGCCCGCGGCGGCAGGCGCTCGCCCACGCGGAGCGGCTCATCGAGCTCCTCGACGACGGCTCGCCGGAGGTGAGCCGGCAGGCGCGCCTCTCCCTCGTCGCCCTCGCGGGCAGGGACGCGGGCGGCCGCGGTGCCGACGCCGCCGCCCGCTGGCGGAAGCAGTTCGGGCTCTGACCGCCCCGGCCGGAGCGCACGAGAGCGGGAAACGCGGGTACCGTCGCGCGCTCGCACCCCGCGGGGCTTGCATCTGCGGCCCGCACGTGATATCGAGAATCGTTATCAGGATGCACGATCCCGGCGAACATCACGGCCACGGAGGCGACCCAGGCGGGGCAGGGGAGGGCAAGGCCTCCCCGGTCGGGGTCCTCGGCGCCTACATCGCGGAGCGCGGGCTCAAGCACTCGCGCCAGCGCGACCACATCGCGGAGACCTTCCTCGCCATGGGCGGGCACGTCTCCGTGGAGGAGCTCGTGGCCCGCGTCCGCCGCGTCGACCCGCGCATCTCCGTCGCCACGGTGTACCGCACCATGAAGCTCCTCGCGGAGTGCGGCCTCGCGGTGCCGCGCCAGTTCGGCGGCAGCCAGACGCGCTACGAGGCGGCGGCCGGCCGCGCCCACCACGATCACCTCATCTGCACGTCCTGCGGCGAGATCGTCGAGTTCGCGAACGAGAAGATCGAGCTCCTGCAGGAGCTCGTGGCCAGGCGCCACGGCTTCGAGGTGGAGAGCCACAAGCTCGAGCTGTACGGGCGCTGCGCCCGCTGCCGCGCCGGGCGGGAGGCGACGCCGTGACCCCGCCCGCCTCCGCGCCGGCCAGGCACGGCACGGAGCTCGACCGGAAGGAGATCGTCGCCTCGGCGCGGGCGGTGATCCTGGTCGGGAACCCCAACGTCGGCAAGAGCGCGATGTTCGGCGCCCTGACCGGCAAGTACGTCACCGTCTCGAACTATCCCGGCACCACCGTCGAGGTGACGCGCGGCTCGGCCACGTTCGAGGGCCGCCCCTGGCACGTGATGGACACGCCGGGGACGAACAACCTCGTGCCCATGTCGGAGGACGAGCAGGTCACGCGCGACATCCTCCTGTCCGAGCGCGGCTACGTCGTCCTCCAGGTCTGCGACGCGAAGAACCTCCGGCGAGGCCTCCTCCTCTCGGCGCAGCTCGCCGAGGCCGAGATCCCGTTCGTCCTCGCCCTCAACATGGCCGACGAGGCGGCGAGCCGCGGGATCGCCATCGACGAGCCCAGGCTGGAGCGCGAGCTGGGCGTCGACGTGGTGCCGACCGTGGCCGTCCAGCGCCAGGGGCTCGGCGCGGTCCAGTCTTGCCTCGCCCAGGCCCGCAGCTCGCCCTTCCGCGTCCGCTACGACGCCAACCTCGAGGCCGCCCTCCAGGAGGTGGAGACCCTCATGCCGAAGGGCGGCGTGGGCCGGCGGGCGCTCGCCGTCATGGCCCTCGCCGGCGACGAGTCCCTCCGGGCCTTCCTCGCCGGGCGCGTCCCGGAGGACGCCCTCGCCCGCATCGAGCGGGTCCGCCGCAAGCTCGCCGCCCGCTACCCCGAGTCGATGCGGTTCGTCATCGCCCGCCAGCGGCTCCAGGCCATCGACCGCCTGCACGACGGCGTGATCACGCGCGGCGGGGCCTCGGCGGCGAGCGGCTTCGCGCGCAGGCTCGGCTCCTGGGCCACGCACCCGCTCTGGGGCATCCCGGTCCTCGCGGCCGTCCTCTTCGTCGCCTACGAGTTCGTCGGCGTCTTCGGGGCGAAGACGGCGGTGGACTTCCTCGAGAACCAGGTCTTCGCCGGCTGGATCGTCCCGCTCACGGAGCGTCTCGTCCGCTGGATCGTCCCCTGGAACGGCCTGCAGGCCTTCCTCGTGGGGCCGGCCGGCGTGCCGCGCCTCGAGCACGGCGGGTTCCTCATCGGGAAGTACGGCCTCCTCTCGATGGGCCTCTCCTACGGGATCGCCATCGTCCTCCCCATCGTGACGACCTTCTTCATCGCCTTCAGCTTCCTCGAGGACTCCGGCTACCTGCCGCGGCTCGCGGTGATGGTGAACAAGGTCTTCAAGCGCATGGGCCTGAACGGCAAGGCGGTCCTGCCCATGGTCCTCGGCCTCGGCTGCGACACCATGGCCACCATGACCGCCCGCATCATGGAGACGCGCAAGGAGCGGGTGATCGTGACGCTCCTCCTCGCGCTCGCCGTGCCGTGCAGCGCGCAGATCGCCGTGATCCTGGCCATGGCGAGCGGGCTCTCCGCCGCGGCGATGCTCTGGTTCGTCGGCACGCTCGTCCTCGTCGTCTTCCTCATCGGCTGGCTCGCCGCGAGGGTGCTGCCGGGCCGCGGCTCGGACTTCTTGCTGGAGCTGCCCCCGCTGCGGCTCCCCCAGGCCGGCAACATCGCGGTGAAGACGCTCGCCCGCATCGAGTGGTACCTGCGGGAGGCGCTGCCGCTCTTCGTGCTCGGCACGCTCATCCTCTGGGCGCTCGACCGGTTCGGCGGGCTCGCCGTGGCGGAGCGGGCCATGTCGCCGCTCGTGGTCGGGCTCCTCGGCCTCCCCAAGGAGACCGCGGGCGCGTTCATCCTCGGCTTCCTCCGCCGCGATTACGCCGCCGCCGGGCTCTTCCAGCGCTTCCAGCCGTACATGCAGTCGCACACGATGACGTGGGAGATGGAGGTGCAGGTCACCGTCGCGCTCGTCACCGTCACGCTCTTCATCCCCTGCATCGCGAACTTCTTCATGATCCTGAAGGAGCGCGGCTGGAAGACGGGCGTCGCCATGATGGGCTTCATCCTGCCGTTCTCGTTCGGCGTCGGCGCCGGCCTGAACCAGCTCATGCGGCTGTTCCACTAGGGGAGGGGACGTGGAGACCGCCCGGCCCGCCACCGCCGTCATCGCCCGCGAGGAGCGGTGCCCGCTCTGCGGGGCCCGCTTCGACGCCGGCGGCCAGGGCTGCCGCCCGAGCTGCCCCATGTCGAGGGGCTGCGCCGTCGTGTGCTGCCCGTCCTGCGGCTACAGCTTCCCCCAGGAGGTCGGCCTCGCCGGCCGCCTCCGCCGCCTCCTCGACCGCTGGAAGGATCGGAAGGTGCACGCGTGAGGCCCGACCGCCGGCAGGAGGAGATCCTCGAGCACGTCTTCACCGAGCGGGAGGAGGGGCGCGACACGGCCCCGGGGATCCTCGCCGCCTCGGCCACGGAGCACGCGCCGGACGTGACCTCCGCCGACCTGCAGGGCCTCGCCACCGCCGGCCTCCTCCGGCTCGACGGCGAGCACGTCGAGCTCACCGAGGAGGGCGAGGCGCGCGCCCGCGACGTGGTGCGGCGGCACCGGCTCACGGAGCGGCTCTTCCGAGATCTGCTCGACCTGGGCGAGCGGACCATGGAGGACCAGGCCTGCGAGTTCGAGCACATCCTCTCGCGCGAGGCCACCGACTCGGTCTGCACGCTGCTCGGCCACCCCCCGACCTGCCCGCACGGGAAGCCCATCCCGCCGGGCGAGTGCTGCGGCGCCTACCAGCGCACCGTCCGGTCCCTCGTGACGGGGCTGCGCACCTTCGAGGTCGGCGCCACGGGGCGCATCGTCTTCATCGCGCCGAAGTACCACGACCGGATGGACCGGCTCGCCGCGCTGGGGGTGATCCCCGGCAGCACGATCCGGCTCCACCAGCGCTCGCCCTCGTACGTCATCGAGATCGGCGAGACCACGATCGCCCTCGATCCCGAGATCGCGGGCGAGATCTTCGTGAAGCCCGTCGAAGCCCGTTCCCCGTAGCTGCGTAGCCATGCGTACACCCGAGACCACGGAGAGGCCCTTCCGGGCACCTAAGATGAGAATGAACATCAGAATTGGCATCCCTTTCACCGCGCTCGCCATCGCCCTCGCCGCCCCCGCCGTCCACGCGCAGTCCACCCCCTCCGAATCCCAGCCCGCCGCGTCCGAGTCCGACAAGCAGCCCGCCACGAAGGGCGAGGTGAAGGCGCTCCTCGAGGAGCTCCGCCGCCTCAAGCTGGAGCTCGGGCTCCGCGACGTCGCCTATCAGTCCTACGCCGGCATGGGCCCTGCGGCCTCGAAGGTCTACTTCGCGCCGAAGGGCCTCTCCATCGGCGGCTACGGCGAGTTCAACTACGTGAACATGCCCAAGGACGGGGCCGCGAACGAGGCCGACATGCTCCGCCTCGTCCTCTACACGGGGTACCGATTCAGCGACCGGATCGTGTTCAACTCGGAGGTCGAGTTCGAGCACGCGGGCAAGGAGATCAGCGTCGAGTTCGCCTACCTCGACTTCCTGCTCTCCGACGCGATCCGGCTGCGCGCCGGCAACGTGCTCGTCCCCATCGGCTTCGTGAACGAGCTCCACGAGCCGCCCTTCTTCCAGGGCGTGTTCCGCCCGGACGTGGAGCGCTTCATCATCCCGACCACCTGGCACGAGAACGGGGTGGGCGTGCACGGCGAGGTGGCCGGGCTTCGCTACAAGGCGTTCGTCCTGCAGGGCCTCGATCTGTTCCGCGACACCGGCGACGAGCCCGTCGAGGCGGGGTCCTGGGTGCGCGAGGCGCGCACTGGCGGTGGCGAGGCGCGCGCCGCGACGCTCGC
>DATDDC010000361.1:0-4886 GCA_036523995.1 Anaeromyxobacter sp. | reverse complement strand
ACCGCGCCGTCAGGGGCGCTCCGGCCGCGCTCCAGAGCGCGAGCGACGACGACCCGGCCGAGCTCTCCCCCGAGCCGCCGCCGCCCCCGGCGCCCAAGAAGGTCGTGAAGGCTGCCGCCAAGAAGAAGGCCGTGGCGAAGCACGCCACCGCGAAGAAGGCGCCGGCGAAGAAGGCGATCGCGAAGAAGCCGGCGAAGAAGAAGCCCGCCTCCCGCGCGCAGCAGCAGTAGGCGCTCACAGCGGCACCCGGTTCCCGTGATGCCCAACGTCCCCGCCGCCGCTGTGAGCGTGATGTCCGGCGCGTTGCGGCGCCTCTAGTGGGGGGAGAACTCTCCCCCCACACCCCCCATCTCGAGCGTCACCTCAAGTGGGAAGCGGAATCAGAGCCCCCGGGCCCGGAGCTCGCGCGCGATCTGCGCGTAGAGCTCGGCCGCGTCGAACCGGCGCGACCAGCCGATCTGCGCCAGGTGATCGGCGCGGATGTGCCAGGCCACCTCGCCCCAGCGCTGCGAGGCCGCCGGCACCATGCCGTCGTTCGCTCCCGCGGCGCGGTCGAGCCAGACCCAGGTGGGCACGAGGAGCGGGCTCACGTCTCGCCGGCCCGCCGGCGCGGCCACGACGCTCGCGTAGAGGATCCCCCGCGCGTCCGGAACGGCCGCGTTGAACTCGTCCATCCGCTGCGTCGTGAGATCGTGGAAGGCGTCCATCCGAACGCCGAGGCGCCCGAGCGCCGCGAACACGCGCCCCTGGGTGCCGAGGTCCGCGAGCGGCGTCCCCTGATGCGGGGTGCCCACCGTGACGAGGGACGCGACCTTCCCCGAGAGGCCGAGCTTCGAGAGCGCGTAGCGCGCGTCGAGACCGCCCATGGAGTGCGCCACGAGGTTCACGCGCCTGGCCGGGATCTCGCGCACGAACGCGGCGAGCTCGGCGGCGCGGTCCGCGATGGAGGCGGTCTTCGCGACGCGGCAGGTGTGGACGACGCAGCCCTCCTGCTCGAGCCGCTGCGACACGCCGCGGAAGTAGCCGTGGCGGGAGCGGCCGATGCGGATCTCGTCGAACCCGAGGATCCCGTGCGCGAGGACGACCGGGTAGCGCGGACCGGCGCGCCGGAGCCGGGCCGGCCTGCGCCGCAGCCGGCGGCGGACGAGCCAGTACGCGGCGAGGAGGGCGAGCGCGGTCCCCGCCGCGAGCGCCGCCCAGGGCCACGCCTCGGACAGCCCAAGCCACGCCTCATGCCCGACGCCCGGACCGCTGCCCAGCACCCGCACAGGATAGCGCGGGAGCGCGCCCCGGGCGCACGCCCGGACCCCGCGCACCTTGCCCGCCTCGCACGCAGGGCGAGGTCGAGAAAGCGAGCGTTCCGCGGCGGCGTGCACGGTCTCGGGGCACGTGCTGCCTTCGCCGCGTGCACGGCGCGAGCCCCGAGGGCCTCATCCGCCCGGAAGATGGGCTCGCTGCTGCCGGCACGGGCTCTGCACCCGTCCGGTCGCCCCCGCTCTCCCAGCCCATCTCTCCCAGGAGGAACCGTGAAGAAGCTCCTCGCCACCCTCGCCCTCTGTCTCCCCGCGATCGCAGCCGCGGCGGACGCGCCGAAGATCGACTCCGGCGACACGGCGCTCGTGCTCGTGAGCGCCGGGCTCGTCATGCTCATGACCCCCGGCCTCGCCTTCTTCTACGGCGGCCTCGTGCGGGCGAAGAACGTCGTCCACACGATGAACCTCTCCATCATCTGCATGGGCCTCGTGGGCGTGCTCTGGGCGCTCGTGGGGTACAGCGTCGCCTTCTCCCCCGGCGGCTCGCTCGACCGGATCGTCGGCGGCCTCCGCTGGATCGGGCTCTCCGGCGTCGGCGATGCGCCGGAGGCGTCGCTCTCCGCGACCATCCCGCACTCCGCGTTCATGCTGTTCCAGGCGATGTTCGCGGTGATCACCCCTGCCCTCATCTCCGGCGCCATCGTCGAGCGCGTCCGCATGAAGGCGTACATCCTCTTCATCGGGCTCTGGTCGCTCGTCGTCTACGCGCCCGTGGCGCACTGGGTGTGGGCGCCGGGCGGCTGGCTCCGCAACCTCGGCGTCCTCGACTTCGCCGGCGGCACGGTGGTCCACATCAACGCCGCCGCCGCGGCGCTCGTCGGCTCCATCGTCCTCGGCAGGCGGCGCGGCCTCAAGACGCCCACCGTCCTCCCGCACAACGTGCCCTTCGCCATCCTCGGGGCGGGGCTCCTCTGGTTCGGCTGGCTCGGCTTCAACGGCGGCTCCGCGGTCGCCGCGAACGGCCTCGCCTCCTCGGCGTTCCTCAACACGTTCTTCGCGCCCGCGGCCGCCGCGCTCGCCTGGGGGCTCGCCGAGCTCTTCCTCCACGGCAGGATGTCCGGCGTGGGCCTCGCCTCCGGCGCCGTGGCGGGCCTCGTCGCCATCACGCCCGCCGCCGGCTTCGTGAAGCCGGTCCCGGCGCTCCTCCTCGGGGCCGTCGCGTCGCTCGCGTCGTTCACCGCGGTCCGCACGCGCCCGAAGCTCGGCCTCGACGACTCCCTCGACGTCTTCGCCGTCCACGGCGTCGCGGCCACGATCGGCGCCCTCCTCACGGGCGCGCTCGCCTCCCTGGCCGTCAACTCCGGCGGCGCGGACGGGAGCCTCGGCCTCGTGGGCAAGCAGGCCGTCGGCATCGTCGTGACCATGCTCTACTCGGGCGCGGTCTCGTTCGGCCTCTACAAGCTCGTCTCGCTCGTCACGCCGCTGCGCGCGGACGAGCAGGACGAGTGGGGCGGCATGGACGGCGCCGAGGCGGGCGAGCGCGGCTACATCATGGCGGAAGAGTCCTCGTTCGGCGCCAGCGCGGAGCGGCACGGCAGCGCCCCCGTCGCGCACGCGCAGCCCGGCCACACCCCGGCGTAGGACGGTCGCGAAACCCGGCGGGCCCGGCTCCTCGCGGCCGGGCCCGCTCCGTTTCCGGGCGCGGAGGATTGCCCGCGCGCCGCGCACCGGCTGCCCGCGCTCCGCGCAGAACGTCCGCTTTCGGCCTGGGATCACGCGGAAAACGTCGCAGCGCGGCGCGGCACACACGGTGCAGTCCGGGGGCGCACGAAGCACACCCCCGACCCCGGATCTCCGGAGGAGACATTCCGATGAAGAAGGCTCTCAAGGCTTTCGTGGCGGTTGCCGTCCTCGCCGCGGCACAGGGCGCAACGGCGACGCCCTCCACGACCTTCTGGACGCCCTCGACGACTTACACGCAGCCGTACCTCGTTCCGCACGTCACGTACGACACGTACTTCGGCGAGCCAGGCATGTACGGGGTCGACACCGGCCTCACGATCGGCGTCCTGCCGTTCGACGCGGTCAACGGCGAGATCGGCTTCGATCTGCTGTACGGGTCCGGTCTCGTCGGCAAGCAGGCGCTGACGCTGAACGGCAAGCTTTCGCTCGTCGAGGGCAAGCTCGCGGAGTGGCAGCCGGGCATCTCGGCGGGCATCGCGAACATCGGGTTCCAGAAGGACGTCACCAACATGAACCTGCTGCACGCGAACATCGGCAAGACGTTCCCGTACATCGGCGAGATCGGCGGCGGCGTCTACAGCGCGCTCAACGACAAGCTCCTCGTGGACAAGAACGGGAACAAGGACGCCACGGGCTTCTTCCTGCACTGGATGGGTCCGGAGATCCCGGTCGGCCTCACGGGGCTCAAGAAGATCATCCCGGCCGCGGACTTCCAGTCCGGCAAGAACGCGCTCAGCGCCGCGGGCGGCGGACTCTACTTCTACTTCACGGACGCCATCGACCTCCTCGTCGGGCCCGTATTCTTCCTCGCGCCCGAGCTCCAGCCGGGCAAGGCCGATTGGCTCTTCACGGCCCAGGTCGACATCGACTTCGATCTATCGAAGCCGAAGAAGTGATCGGAGTGACGACGGGCAAGTCGTCGCGGGCGCTCCCGGCGTTGCCGGGGGCGCCCGCTGCCGTTTCCGGCCGTCAGCCCTGCAGCTGCGCGAGCACGGTGTCGAAGACGAACATCTCGATCCGCTCCTTCTCCGCCTCGCTCTGGTTCACGAAGGAGAAGGACACGCGGACGTTCCCGGGGAGCACGGTCACGCCCTGCACGTGGGCGCGCCCCACGAGCGGCTCCGCAGCCGGCAGCCGCAGCGAGAAGCCGACCTCGTCTCCGGTGGGCGGCGCCTTGCCGAGGAGGCACGAGAACCCGCCCGTGGAGAGGTCGATGCTGACGGCGCGCTCGCGCGAGATGCCGAGATCGAGATCCACCTGGAGGGCGCGCGCCACGCGCAGCGCCCTGCGCGGCGTCTCGCCGGGGCGGAGCGTGAGCCGCTGCGCGGCGAGGAGCGCGCGGGCGAGCTCGTCGCGGCCGGAGCGGTAGGTCTCCACCTCGCGGCCCTTGAGCTCGCCGCGGCGGGCCTTCTCGTGCATCGCCCGGAAGGCGAGGAGCCACTCGGAGAGGCCGGACATGACGGGTGCGATCCGCGCGGCGGCTACAGCGCGTTCTTCAGCTCCGGGGCGGGCTTGAACCCGACCGTCTTCGACGGAGCGATCCGGATCTCGGCGCCGGTCTGCGGGTTGCGGCCGACGCGGGCCGCCCGCTTCTTCACGACGAACGTCCCGAACCCGGGCATGGAGAAGCGCTTGTCCTTCCGGATCCCCTTCGCGAGGTGCTCGAACACCGCATCGACGACGAGCGCCACCTGACGCTTCGAGATGTCGCCGTGCGCCGCCTGGACCCTCTCGATGAGATCGGCTTTCGTCATCGGCGCCCCTCCTGGGTGGCGCGACCGTAGCGTCCCGGTCCTGACGCGTCAAGACGTGGAAAGCGCTTGACGCGAGCCCTTTCGTGGCATCCGCGCCGCGAGGAAAGCGCTCGGCGCCCCGGCCGCGGGAGCGCAC
>DATDDC010000360.1:0-5822 GCA_036523995.1 Anaeromyxobacter sp. | reverse complement strand
CGTCTGGGCTCAGCGAGTCTCTCCGGTGGTCAGGATGTGGATGCGAATCCTGCGCCCCTGAGTTCGTGGCAGGGGTCAACTGATTCTCGATGAATCTCGGGCGCGCCGGCTTCGAACCGCCGGTGCCGCCCACCGGGTCGTGACGTAATCGAGGGTTCGAAAAGTGCCAAGAGCCATCCCCCCCGATCCCAACGCCGCTGGCGCCCGCAACAGCGGGTACTCGCAGCACGAGGCGATCGGTGACCTTCATCTCGCAGCCGATGCGTTCGGGAACGCCGTCGAGGCGTACCGTGCGGCATTGGCGGAGACGCCCGCGAGCGCTGCAGCCGACCGCATCCGGTTGCTGCTGCGCATGGCCAGGGCGGAGCAGTTGCGCGGCCGGCCGCAGGACGGGCTGACGAACGTGCAGGCGGCGCGCGCCATCGCGCGCCGGGTCGGGAACCCGAGACTCAACGCCTTCGTCGCGGGCGGCATGGCCGTCCTGCAGACCGAGATGGGCTCGCCGCGCCGCGCGCTGCGCTATGCCACGTATGGTTACCGCGTGCTGCGTGACACCAACGAGCACGACGCGGTCGCCCAGATCTCGCTGTCCATGGGACTCGCGCTCACGCGCAGCGGCCAGCCGCAGCAGGCCATCGACTGGCTGCAGAGCGCCGCCGCCATGTATCGCCGCGTCGAGAACGCCGACGGCCTGGTGAGCGCGCTCAACAACCTCGGGCTCGTCTACAAGAACCTGCGCGAGTGGCGCGAAGCGACGCGCTACCTGGAGCAGGCGCTCGAGATCGACGAGCGCAAGGGCCTGTTCGCGCGCATGCGCGGCCATCACCAGAACCTGGGCCTCATCCGCTATCGCCTGGGCCAGTGGGAGCTGGCCGAAGAGCACTTCCGGCATTCGCTGCGCATCTCGCGCGAGATCTCGCACGCGGGCGGTGAGGCCGGCGCGATGCTCGCACTCGGCATGCTGGCCCGCCGCCGCCGTCAGCTCGATCGCGCCGAGGACCACTTCCGCCAGGCGCAGGACCTCGCCACGCGCACCGGTGCGCGGCGCGAGACAGTGCTCGACGCGCAGATGCGCGCGCTCGGCGCGCTCCCCCACGTCATGGCCTTCTCCGACGTGTACCCGGCGCTCAAGGCGGGCGTCGTGGACGGCACGGAGAACCCCATCTCGAACCTCTACACGCAGCGCATGCACGAGGTGCAGAAGCACCTCACGCTCACGAACCACGGCTACCTCGGCTACGCCACCATCGTGAACAAGCGCTTCTGGGACGGCCTGCCGGGCGACGTGCGCGAGAAGCTCCAGCAGGCGATGGCGGAGGCCACCGAGTACGCGAACCGGATCGCCAAGGAGAAGAACGACGAGGACCTCGAGCGCGTCCGGGCCGCCCGCACCACGGAGGTGCACGTGCCCACGCCCGCCGAGCGGCTCGCCCTGGAGAAGGCCCTCGCCCCGGTCCACACCCAGATGGCGGACCGCATCGGCAGGGACCTCATCCGCTCCATCTACCGCGCCACCGGCTTCGCTCCGGACCGCCTGTGATCTCCGCGCCCCCGAGCCTCCCGCCCCCGAGGAGCCCCTCCGCCGCCCCCGGCTGGCAGTGGTACGCCCCGCGCGTCGGCATCGGGCTCTTCGTGCTGGCGCTGCTCGGGCTCCTCTGGGTCCTTCACCGGCAGGAGACGGAGGAGAAGCGGAGCGCGGTGATCCGGGACATCCTCTGGGTGGAGCAGAACGTCCGCTTCAGCCTGGCCCGCGACCTCGATCAGCTCGGCCAGCTCGGGCGCGACTCGACCTCGATCGATCGCGCGGAGATCGAGGTGCGCGCGGCGTACCTCCTCCAGAACAGCCCGGGCCTCGTCCAGATCGTCGTGCTCGACGAGGAGGGCCGGGTCCGCGCCGGCGCGCCGGCGCCGGTGGAGCCCGGCGCACGCTGGGTGAGCGCGACGAGCGAGGCCGCCCACGACCTGGCGCGCGAGACCGGGAAGCCCGCCTACGCTCCGCCCCATCGCTCCGGCGGCGAGCAGGTGTTCGACGTCTTCGTGCCGTACTCGCGCGGCGACCGGCCCGCCGGGACCGTCGCGGGCGTGTACGGCCTGCGCTCCATGCTGGCGGAGCTCGTGCCCTGGTGGCTCGCCGAGAAGCACCTCGTCACCATCCGCGACGCGAGCGGCGCGGTCCTCGCGGCGAAGTCGAACGTGGAGGCGAGCCGGCCCGAGCTCTCCCACCAGGTCGCGCTCGATCCGCCGGGCCAGGGCCTCCTCCTCCACCTCGAGTCGTACGGGGGCGAGAGCCAGCTCCTCCGCAACGTGCTCACCGCGGTCATCGTGTCGCTCGCGGCGGCCGTCCTGTGGAACCTGTGGGCGCTCCGCCGCCACGTGCAGCGGCGGCTCGCCACGGAGGAGGCGCTCCGGGTGGAGCACGCCTTCCGCAAGGCCATGGAGGACTCGATCCACACCGGCATGCGCGCGGTCGACCTGGACGGCCGCGTCGTCTACGTGAACCCGGCCTTCTGCAACATGGTCGGGTACTCCGCCGCCGAGCTCATCGGGTCGCCGGGCCCGCAGCCGTACTGGCCTCCCGAGGAGCGCGAGGCGATCGAGGCGGGGCTGCGGGCCGCCCGCGAGCCGGGCGCGCCCCGCGCCGGGCTGGAGATGAAGCTCATGCGCCGCGGCGGCGAGCGCTTCGACGCGCTCGTCTACGAGGCGCCCCTCATCGACGCGGCGGGAAAGCAGACCGGGTGGATGGCCTCCGTGCTCGACATCACGGAGCGAAAGCGCGCCCGCGAGCTGGCGCGGCAGCAGGAGGAGAAGCTCGCCGCCACCGCCCGCCTCGTCACGATGGGCGAGATGGCCTCGACCATCGCCCACGAGCTCAACCAGCCGCTCTCGGCCATCGCCAGCTACACGGCCGGGTGCCTGAACCTCCTCGACCATGGCGTGCCGCACGGGAGCGAGCTGGCGGAGGCGCTCCGCAAGGCCGCCGAGCAGACGCAGCGCGCCGGACGCATCATCCGCCGCGTCCACGACTTCGTGCGGAAGCGCGAGCCGTCGCGCACGCCCGTGCGCATGCGGGCCGTGGTCGAGGAGGCGGTGGGGTTCGCCGACGTCGAGGCGCGCAAGCGCCAGGTCCGCATCCAGTCGCGGCTCGCCGAGGAGGACCCGGAGCTGGAGGCCGACCCGCTGCTCCTCCAGCAGGTCGTCCTGAACCTGCTCCGGAACGCCATGGACGCCATGGCGGCGACGCCCGCCGAGCGCCGCGAGATCCTCGTCGCGACCGAGGCCGGCGCGGCGAGCGTGACCGTCTCGATCTCGGATCGCGGCTGCGGCATCTCGGACGAGATCCGCGGTCAGCTCTTCCAGCCGTTCTTCTCGACGAAGGCGGAGGGCATGGGCATGGGGCTCAACATCTGTCGCTCCATCATCGAGCTCCACCGAGGGCGCGTCTGGGCGGAGCCGAACCCGGGCGGCGGGTCGGTGTTCTCGTTCTCCTTGCCGGTGGGAAGAGCATGAGCGACGCGACCCAGCCCACCGTCCACGTCGTCGACGACGACGACGCCATCCGCGACGCGCTCTCCTGGCTCCTGCGCTCGCGCGGCGTCCTGGCGCGGTCCTGGCCCTCGGCCGAGGCGTTCCTGGCCGAGTACTCGGAGGAGATGCGCGGCTGCCTCGTCCTCGACGTTCGCATGGAGGGCATGAGCGGCCCGGAGCTGTTCGAGCACCTCCTCGCCCGGCGGAGCCGCATGCCCGTCATCTTCCTCACCGGCCACGGCGACGTGCCGCTCGCGGTGGCGGCGCTCAAGAAGGGCGCGTTCGACTTCGTGGAGAAGCCCTTCAACGACAACGAGCTCGTGGACCGCATCGTGGCGGCGGTCCGGCAGGACGAGTCGCTCCGCGAGCAGGCCCGCACCGCGGCGAGCGTGGCGGCGCGCCTCGCCGAGCTCACCCCGCGCGAGCGGCAGGTGATGGAGCGGGTCCTCGCCGGCGACTACAACAAGACCATCGCCGACGCGCTCGGCATCGCGGTGCGCACCGTGGAGGTCCACCGCGCGCGCATCTTCGAGAAGATGAGCGTCCGCTCCGCGGTGGAGCTGGCGCAGCTCCTCGCCGCGAAGCGGTGAAGGCCGGGTCCTCGCCGCCCGGACGTCGCGGTCGCTCGCCGAGCGTCGCTACCGGGTCACCGCGATCGAGACCTTGATCGTCCTTCCATCCTGGGAGCGCCCGATGAGGTCGACCGTGCCCGAGGTGAAGCCGTCGGGGAGCGTCGCCGTCGCGAGCACCGATCCCGGCAGCGGGTGACTCACCGACGTGAGCCGAGCCGCCGTGCCGTGGTTGTCGACCTCGATCAACACGAACGGTTCGCTCGGGTCCACCTCGATGGTCTGGCCGCTCACGAGCGAGACGGCATAGGTGCGCACGTCGTTCTGGAGGCCCTCGTTGACGTCGGCCGTCACGACCGCGTCGATCTTGAGGGTCGCGGTGAGCGGTGGCAGGCCCGGAACGACGTGCCACACGGTGACCGAGTACGGCAGCGAAGGGTCGGACAGGGAGTAGGGCTGCGCGCAGCCGGGATCCTTGCAGATCGTGACGGTGAGCGTTCCCGTGTGCGTGCCCGCGGCGAGCGATGGCTGGAAGCTCGGGCAGGCCATGAAGGTCGCGCCGCCCAACCCGAAGAAGTCGAGCGCTCCCGGTACGTATGTCGCGCCGCTGTCCGCGATGCGAACGGTCGGCACCGCCGATGGAACCGGCTGCACGGTGACCTTCATGCAGACGGGAATCGCGAGCGTGTCGTCGAAGAGCTCGATGACGTAGGGCTTCTGCTCGAACGTGAGCTGGAGCCGCTCGGCGTCGTTGCCTGCCCCGCCTCCGCACCCGGCGAGCGCGTAGGCGATTCCAAAGGCGGCGAGACGCGATCCGCGTCGAGATCTCATGGCTCCCCTCCGGAGGAGGCGAGCGTAGATCTCCACGGCAGGCGGTGCCAGGCGGAACTTGAAGGTTCGGCGCCCGTCGGTGACCCGCGGTGAGAGCGAGGCTCAGGTTCAGGCGGGCGCCGGCCGAGTCCTCGCCGCCCGGACACCGAGACTCACCGCCGGAACGTCACCACGGTCACGGCGTCTCCGCCCTCGTGGCGATCCCCGGGGCGGAACGCCGACACGTACGGTGAGCCGGAGAGGTGATCGCGCAGCGCCTGCTTCAGGGCGCCGGTGCCATGGCCGTGCAGGATGAGGCACTCGGCCTCGCCCTCCGCGTACCTCGAGTCGAGGTACCGCTCCACCTCGCGCAGCAGCTCTTCCACCCGGAGCCCGCGCACGTCGAGGCAGCGCTCCGGGGTGCGCGGCGCGTCGGGCCTCGCGCCCTCCGCCGCGGCGATCCGCTCGGCGCGGCTGCGCCCGAGCCCCGCCTCGCGCGCCTTTCCGCGCAGCGGCAGGAGGTCCGTCACCGGCCGGCGCACCTTGAGCGGCCCGGCCCGCACGAGGGCGTTCCCTCCGTCCACCTCCACGACCTCGCCTTCCTGGCCGAGGGAGACGATGCGCACGCGCGCGCCCGGCGACACCGCGCCGCCCTGGACGATGTCGGGCCCGGCCTCGGCCTTCGCCTGGGCCGAGCGGGCCGCTCCCTCCACGGTCGCCTTCCAGGCCTCGAGCTTCGCCGCAGCGTCGGTCGCGGCCTTGACGGACGGCTTCGCCTGGAGGCCGGCGAGCAGCTCGGCGACCTCGGAGCGCGCTGCGTCGATCTCCTCCGCCAGCGCCTCGCCCATCCGCGCCGCCGCCTCGCGCGCGGCGCGCCGGGCCGCCTCCTCCGCCGCGCGGGCGCGCTCCTCTGCGCGG
>DATDDC010000359.1:0-5297 GCA_036523995.1 Anaeromyxobacter sp. | reverse complement strand
TGGATCAGTTGGGGCTGGTCCCCGGCAGGTGGCGACCGAACAGGGACCTCAGGAGGCAATACTCAAAGAGCTGAGCAGACACGAACCACGCAATCAGCAGGCAATAAGCATGGAGCTCAGCAGTGAACGACCGCGCCGAGTCGCTCACCCCGCGTGAATACGCGCTCGCCGCGGAGCTCGCCACGCACCAGGGCGAGGTCCTCTCCCGCACGCGCCTCCTCGAGGCGGTCTGGGGCTCGGAGTTCGAGGGCCACGCCAACGTCGTCGACGTCTACGTGGGCTACCTGCGCGCGAAGCTCGAGCGCCTCGCGCCCGAGGGCGTCCGCATCGAGGCGGTGCGCGGGGTGGGGTACCGCCTGGTCGCGCCGTGAGCCGGCTCGCCGAGCCCGCCCGGCCCATCACCCGCAGTGAAGCAGCGATCCCGAAGACGAACGGGGAACGGCGCTGACCCGGGAACCGAGCGGCCGAGCGTGAACGTGCGATGAACCTCGCGGCCCGCATCTGGATCTACGGCGCCCTCGTCCCCTTCCTGGGCTCCGTGGGAGCGACGCTGGGCGGCGCGGCCTTCTTCCGCGCGCAGCTCGAGCGCGCGCTGGACGACGCGCTCCTCGTCGAGTCGGCGACGGAGGCGGTGAGCCTCTTCGATCACATCGGCGTGCACCTGCACATGGCGGTGTCGCCGCTCGAGCCGAACGTGCGGCGCATGGCTCCGGCCGGCGCGCTCTACGGCCCGGACGGCAAGGTCCTCTACCGGCACCCGCAGGCCGGCACCCCGCTGACGGACGCGTCCCTCGACATCGCGGCGCTCCCCGCCGAGCCCGTCCTCACGACGCGCACGGGGCCGCAGGGGAAGCGCCTGCGCGTGGTCACCTCGGCCGTGACGGCGCCCGACGGCAGGCGCCACGCCATCCAGCTCGTCACCTCGCTCGAGCACGTCGAGTCGGCGGTCCGCGCCTTCCGGAGGATCGGCCTCGCCGTCTCGCTCGCCCTGGGCGCCGGCCTCTTCGCCATCCAGGGCGTCGTGGCGCGCAGGCTCGCCCGGCGCGTGGCAGCGCTCTCGCGCCACATGGCGGCGCTCCGCGAGGGCAACCTCGACGCGGTGCCGCCCGGCGGCCCGAGCTCGGACGAGATCGGCGAGCTGTCGCGGGTGGTGGGCGAGGCGACCGAGCGGCTCCGCGGCGCCCGCGCGGCGCAGGAGCGGCTCATCGCGGAGGCGGCCCACGAGCTGCGCACGCCGCTGCAGTTCATGCGCACCTCCCTCGACCTGGGGCTCCGCCGCGAGCGCCGGCCGGAGGAGCTGAAGCAGGCGCTCACCGACATCCGCGGCGAGGTCAGCCGCCTGGCGCGCCTCGCCACGCGCCTCCTCGACCTCGCCACGGCCCGGCGAGGCAACTGGGATCGCACGCCGGGAGATCTCGTCGCCGTGGCCTGCGACGCCGCGGAGGCGATCCGCGGGGAGGCCGAGGGGCGGAGCGTGCTCGTCGAGGTCGACGCGCCGGAGCCGGTGCCGGCCTCCTTCGACGCGAACGGCATCCGCCAGGCGCTCGACAACCTCCTCGCGAACGCGCTGCGCTTCGGCCCCGCGGGCGGCACGGTGCGGGTCGAGGTGCGCCGCGTCGACGGCTACGCGCGCATCCTGGTCCACGACGACGGCCCCGGCATCGCGCCGGCCGACCGCGAGCGCGTCTTCGAGGCGTTCGAGCGCGGCAGGGACCGCACGCACGGCGGCGCCGGCCTGGGCCTCGCCATCGTGCGCGAGGTCGCGCGCGGGCACGACGGCCGCGCCTTCGTCCCCGAGGAAAGCGGCGGGAACGTCGTCATCGAGATCCCGGCGCGCTGAGCCGCAGCGCCGGACCGCAGCCCGCCGCTACCGCTCCACCCCTCGCGGGAACTTCTGCGCCGCGATGCGCTCGAGCCCGTTCATGTACGGCCGGAGCGCCTCCGGCACGCGCACGGTCCCGTCCTTCTCCTGGTACTGCTCCAGGATGGCCACGACCGTCCTCCCCACGGCCACGCCCGATCCGTTGAGCGTGTGGGCGAGCCTGGGCTTCCCGCCCTCGCCGCGGTAGCGCACCCGGATGCGCCGCGCCTGGAAGTCCTCGCAGTTCGAGACCGAGCTGATCTCGCGGTACGCGTCCTGCCCCGGGCACCACACCTCGATGTCGTACGTCTTGGCCGAGGCGAAGCCGGTGTCGCCCGTGCAGAGGAGCACCACCCGGTGGTGGAGCCCGAGGCGGCGCAGCACCTCGCAGGCGTCGTCGAGCATCCTCTCGTGCTCGGCGTAGCTCTCCTCCGCCCTGGCGAGCTTCACGAGCTCCACCTTGTGGAACTGGTGCTGGCGCATGAGGCCGCGCGTGTCCTTCCCCGCCGCGCCCGCCTCGGCGCGGAAGCACGGGCTGAACGCGCAGTACGAGATGGGCAGCGCCGCGGCCTCGAAGATCTCGTCCCGGTGCATGTTCGTCACCGGCACCTCGGCGGTGGGGATGAGGTAGAGGGGCGGCTCGTTCGTCGTCTTGAACGCGTCCTCCTCGAACTTGGGGAGCTGGCCGGTGCCGGTCATCGTCTCGCGCGTCACGAGGTACGGCGGCAGGATCTCCGTGTACCCGCGCGACGTGTGCACGTCGAGGAAGAACGACACGAGCGCGCGCTCGAGGCGCGCCGCGGCGCCCTTCGAGATGGTGAAGCGCGAGCCCGAGAGCTTCGCCGCCTGCTGCCACTCGAGGACGCCGAGCGCCTCGCCCAGGTCCCAGTGCGGCTTCGGCTGGAACTCGAAGCGCGGCTTCTCGCCCCAGGTCGAGACGACCTTGTTGTCCTTCTCGTCCTTCCCGTCCGGCACGGACTCGTGCGGCGGGTTCGGGACGAGGAGCAGCAGCCGCTCGATCTCCGCCTCCACGGCGGCGAGCTCCTGCTCCGTCCTCTTCACCTCGTCGCCCTTCGCCCGGAGCGCCGCGCGCGCGCCCTCCACCGCGCCCTTGTCCGTCTTCGCGAGCTCGCGGATCCGCGCGTTCTGGTCGTTCTGCTCCTTCTTCTGCTTCTCGAGGGCGATGTTCAGCTCCCGGCGGCGTGCGGCGAGCGGCCGCACCGGCGCGAGCGCCTGCACGGCCCCTTCCCCCCGGCGGGCGAGCTTCCGCTCGAAGGTGTCGTAGTCCTGGGCGACTGCCCTGAGGTCGAGCATTCCGTCTCCGTGCGCCCGTCCATGGGAAAGGGCGACCACCAAACCGCGGCCAGGATTAGTCTTTAACCTCCTGCCGGGCAAGGGGTCTCCCATGTCGTGACCCTGGCGAAGCGCATGGACGACTCGAGCGACAAGGGCCAGCGAACGAAGCTCCAGCTCGTCTCGGGCGGGCGGGACGCTCGCGCCGCCCGCTCCGGCGCGGGCGAGCCCGTGGACGAGGCGCTGCTCGCGGCCTTCCTCGTCGGCGACGACGAGGCGTTCGGCGAGCTCGTGCGCCGGAACGAGCGGCTCGTCCTCTCCATCGTGCGCCGCTACACCCGCGCCCCCGAGGACGCCCGCGATCTGGCGCAGCGCACCTTCCTCCGCGCCTTCACCGCGGCGCGCCGCGCGCTCGGCAAGGACCCGCAGGGCGCGATCCCGTTCCGCCGCTGGCTCACCCGCATCGCCGTGAACCTCGCCAAGAACCACCTCCGCAACGAGCGCCGCTTCGACCGCGCCGGGCTCGAGCTCCTCGGCCCCGCCGACGTGCCGCCGGTCGGCGCCGACGGGCTCCTGCGCGCCGAGCGCACCGCCCGGCTGCGCGCCGAGGTGCTGATGCTCCCGCGGCGCCAGCGCGAGGTCGTCACCCTCCGCATCGACGCGGAGCTCCCCTTCGCCGAGATCGCCGAGGTGCTCGGCATCACCGAGAACGCCGCCAAGGTGACGTTCCACCACGGCTCCCGCCGCCTGCGCGAGGCGCTGCGCCGGGAGGAGGGCCCCTGACCATGACGATGTCCTGCCGCGAGAACGAGCTGCTCCTCTCGCTCCGCGCCGCGGGCGCGCTCGGCCCCGACGAGGCCGCGCGCCTCGAGGGCCACCTCGTCCTCTGCGCCGCGTGCCGCGCCGAGGCCGAGGACCTCGCCGCCGCACTCGACCTCGCCAAGCTCCCGCCCGCCTCGGAGGCGGAGCGGCGCGTCTACGGCGACCTCGCCGAGCGGACGCTCGCCGAGCTGCGCCGGACCGCCCGCGTCCGCTCCCTCGCGAAGCGCATCGCCGTGGTGTTCGCCGCCGCCGCGGCGGCCGCGGCCGTGGTGCTCGCGCCGGCCGTGCTCCGCAGGGATGCCCGCGGGCCCGCGGGGACCGAGGCCGCCTGGCAGCAGCCGGACCTCGACGCCCTCTGGAGCGACGCTTCGGTCGTGGACCTCGACTCGGCCTCCGCCGCGGACGGCGCCTACGCCGACCCGGGCCAGGGCGAGGCCCAGGCCCAGGACGAGGACGACACCGACGCCGTCCTCGCCGCCCTCGAGCTGTGACGAATCTGGAAAGGAGACCGTACGTGAAGAAGCTCATCGCAATCCTCGCAGCGCTCCCCCTCGCCGCCTTCGCCCAGGGGGCGGGGCCGCAGAAGGTGGCCGGCGGCCCCGGCATGGGCCAGGGACGCGGCTGGGGTCCCGACCACAACCCGGAGATGATGCAGCGGCGGGCGCGCCTCGCCCTCACGCTCGGCCTCGCCACGGCGCTCGACCTCGACGAGGCCCAGGCGCTCCGGCTCGGGGACACGGTCGCCAAGTTCACCGATCGCCGCCGCGCCATCCACGAGCAGTCCCGCGACGCCCGGCAGACGCTCCGCAGGGCCGCGCAGGGCGAGAAGGTCTCCGCCCAGGAGGTCGATCAGGCGATCGCGAAGATCCTGGACGGCCGCGCCCAGATCCAGGCCATCGACCGCGAGCTCCTGCAGGCCGTGACGAAGGACCTCCCGCCCGACAAGAAGGCGCGCGCGGTGCTCTTCCTCGGGAAGTTCCAGCGACACTTCGGCCGGGGCGGCGGGCAGCACATGATGATGATGCGGCGCGGCCCCGGCGGCCCCGGGATGCAGGGCGGCCCGCCGGCGGGCATGGACATGGAGCGCGGCGGCGGACCCATGCTCGGCGCCTTCGGGCCGGACGGCGACTGGGACTCCGAAGACTGACCCAGGTCGAAATCCTCGCTTTGCCGGGGGAGTGGACGGTCGGGGCGGGGGGCACACAAGCCCCCCGCCTCGGCATTAGACTCGGGCCCATGCCGTCGCCGACCAGCCGCCCAGGGCTCGCCGTGATCACCGGCGCCTCCGCCGGCATCGGCGCGTCGCTCGCCCGCCAGCTCT
>DATDDC010000358.1:0-18421 GCA_036523995.1 Anaeromyxobacter sp. | reverse complement strand
CCTTCTCCTTCCTTCCCAGCCGCGACGGCGAACACACCCCGGCGGTGCAGGTCGTGAAGGACGGGAAGTTCCAGATCATGAACTAGCGGGCGGCGGGAGGGCCGGCGCCACCATGCAGCAGGCCGTCAACGGGCTCTTCCTGGGCTCGATCTACGCGCTGTTCGCGCTGGGTTACACGCTCGTGTTCGGGGTGCTCGACATCCTGAACCTCGCCCACGCGGCGGTGTTCATGCTCGCGTCCTTCGGCGCCCTCACCCTCGTCGGCCGCGGGCTCCACATCCTCGCCGCCTTTCCGCTGGCGGTGCTCCTCGCCGGCGTCCTCGGCCTCGTCCTCGAGCGCATCGCCTTCCGGCCTCTGCGCGGCCGCACCGACTCGAACATCTCCGGCCTCATCAGCTCGCTCGCCATGGCGACCGTCTTCGTGGCGCTGGCGCTCCAGATCTGGGGGCCGAACGTCACGCGCTTCCCCTTCGCCACGCTGCCGAGCGGGAGGCCCATCTCCTTCCTCGGCGCGGGCATCTCGAGGCTCCAGCTCACCACCATGGGCGTGGCGCTCCTCTTCTTCCTCGCCCTGTGGTGGCTCGTCACCCGCACACGCCTCGGCCGCGAAATCCGCGCGGTCGCGGAGAGCCCGCGCGCCGCGCGCATCCTCGGGGTGAACGTGGACCGCGTCATCGCCGCCTCCTTCTTCATCTCCTCGGCCCTGGGCGGTGCGGCCGGCGTCCTCTTCGGCCTCGCCTACGACGTCGAGGCGGACATGGGGAGGAGCGTGGAGCTGAAGGGCCTCGCCGTGATCATCCTCGGCGGCATGGGCTCGATGCCCGGCGCCGTCCTCGCCGGGCTCACCCTCGGGCTCACCGAGGCGTTCGTGGTCGCGCGGTTCGGGGCCTCGTACCGCGACGCGATCTCCTTCGCCGGGCTCTTCCTCATCCTCGTCCTGCGCCCGCGCGGCCTCCTCGGCCAGGCGGCGCTCCGCGAAGCCTGAGAGCGAGACGGGCATGTGGGAGTGGCTGGGCGACCTCTACGGCACGTACGAATCGACGCTGGCCTACATCGGCCTGAACTCGCTCCTCGCGCTGTCCGTGTACGCGACGCTGTCGTGCGGCCAGCTCGCTCTCGGGAACGCCGGCTTCATGGCCATCGGCGCCTACGCGGCGACGCTCCTCACGAAGAGCGCCGGCCTGCCGTTCCCGTTCGCGCTCGCCGCGAGCCTCGTCCTCCCGGCGCTCGTGGCCGTGCCCCTCGGGCTCCCCGTGCTCCGCCTCAAGGGTGTGTTCCTCGCCATCGCCACCATCGGCTTCGGCGAGGTGGTGCGCCTCGGCATCGTGAACTGGGACTTCGTGAACGGCGCCCAGGGCATCGTCGCCATCCCGCAGAAGACCGCGCTCTGGATGATCTTCCTCGCGCTCGCCGCCGTGCTCTTCGCCTTCGGGCGGCTGCGGGGCTCGAAGTGGGGCTTCGCCCTCGAGGCCATCCGCGAGGACGAGCCCGCGGCGCGCACCATGGGGATCCCGACCACGTCCTACAAGCTCGCCATGCTCGTCCTGGGCGCCGCCATCGCCGGCCTCGCCGGCGCGCTCGAGGCGCACTACACCTTCATGGTCGCGCCGAATGGGTTCTCCTTCTCGCGCGTCGTGGACATGCTCGTCTTCGCGGTGGTGGGCGGGACCATCTTCTACTGGGGCCCCATCCTCGGGGCGGCCTTCCTCACGCTCCTCCCCGAGATCCTCCGCGAGGTGGCCCCGCTCGTCGGCATCGAGCCCGGGCCGCTGCGCCTCATGGTGAACGGCCTCGTCCTCCTCGCCGTGATCCTGTTCCTGCCGAACGGCCTCGCCTCGCTCCCCGCGCGGCTCCGGGAGCGGCGGGCCGCGCGGAGGGCCCTCGCCGCATGAGCGCGCTCCTCGAGGTCGAGCGCCTCGAGCGCACCTTCGGCGGAGTGCGCGCCGTGGACGGCGCGAGCTTCGCCGTCCGGAAGGGCGAGATCCACGGCCTCATGGGCCCGAACGGCGCGGGGAAGACCACGGTCATCAACACGGTCTCGGGCCTCCTCGCCCCGACCGGCGGCCAGATCCGCCTCGACGGCCGCGCCATCCAGGGCCTCAGGCCCCACGTCATCGCCGGCCTGGGCGTGGCGCGCACCTTCCAGAACATCCGGCTCTTCGCCGACCTCTCGGCGCGGGACAACGTGCTCGTCGGCGAGCACCTCGTCCGCAAGGCCTCGCTCGGCGCGCGGCTCCTCATGCTCCCCGCCGCCGCCGAGGAGGAGCGCCGCGCCAAGGAGCGGGCCCTGGCGCTCCTCGAGCGCATCGGCCTCGCCGAGCGGGCGCGGGAGAGGGCGCGGAACCTCTCCTACGGCGAGCAGCGGCGCGTGGAGATCGCGCGCGCGCTCGCCTCCGAGCCGCGGCTCCTGCTCCTCGACGAGCCCACCGCCGGCATGAACCCGGTCGAGGTGAAGGCCGTGGCCGCCCTCATCCGCAAGGTGGCCTCCGAGGGCCACTCGGTGCTCCTCATCGAGCACAACGTGAAGCTCGTCATGGACGTCTGCGACCGCATCACCGTGCTCGACTTCGGCAAGGTCATCTGCGAGGGCGAGCCCGCGGCCGTGGCGAAGGACCCGGCGGTGATCGCCGCCTACCTCGGAGCGCAGGCGTGAGCGGCGGACCGCTCCTCGAGGTGAGCGGGCTCGAGGTCGCCTACGGCCACGTCGAGGCGGTGCGCGGCGTGTCGCTCTCCGTGAACGAGGGCCAGTTCGTCACGCTCATCGGCCCGAACGGCGCGGGGAAGACGAGCCTCCTTTCGGCGCTCGCCGGCCTCGTCCAGCCGAAGGCGGGGAAGGTCTCGCTCGCGGGGGAGGACGTGACCGGCCTGCCCGCCCACGCCGCGGTGGCGGCGGGCATCTCGCTCGTCCCCGAGGGGCGGGCCATCCTCGGGCGCATGACCGTCGCGGAGAACCTGCGGCTCGCCGCCGAGCTGCGCCGCCCGCGCGGCGAGATCGCGGCCGCCATCGAGGAGCAGTGCCGCCGCTTCCCCATCCTCGGGGAGCGCCGGGACCAGCCCGCGGGCTCGCTCTCCGGCGGCCAGCAGCAGATGCTCGCCTTCGCGCGGGCGCTGGCGGCGCGGCCGCGCATCCTCCTCCTCGACGAGCCGTCGATGGGGCTCTCGCCGCTGCTCGTCCAGCAGGTGTTCGAGATCGTGAAGGCCATCCACAGGGAGGGAGCGACCATCCTGCTCGTGGAGCAGAACGCGCGGCTGGCCCTCTCCATCACGGACCACGCGTACGTGCTCGAGCGCGGGCGCGTCGTCTTCGAGGGACCGAGCCCCGCCCTCGCGCAGGACGAGCGCGTCCGGGCGGCGTACCTCGGGGGCGAGGCCGGCTGACCCCTTTTCCTGGGGCGCCTCGAACCCGCGCCGAGAGCCCGTGGCGAAGTGACGCGGCCCATGCTGATCTGCCCGCGACGTCGCACCGGAGCGCGCTCATGAAGATCCGCAGGGGAGGCTTCGTCCACGGGCTCCTCTCCCGCCTCGCCAGGCGGGCGGAGGAGTCGGAGAAGGACCGGCTCATGCTCGAGGAGGCGCTGGGCCACGCCTACGAGGGCCTCATCATCACCGACGCGGACGGGCTCGTCGTGAAGACGAACCAGGCCTACGCCGACTTCCTGGGCGTGCGCATGGCGGACCTCGTGGGGAGGCACGTCACGGAGGTGGTCGAGAACACGCGCATGCACGTCGTGGCGAAGACCGGCGTCCCGGAGATCGCGCAGGTCCAGCGCATCCAGGGCCACGAGATGATCTGCAGCCGCATCCCCATCTTCGAGGGCGGCAAGGTCACCGCGGTCGTCGGCAAGATCATGTTCAAGGACGTGGACGACCTCTTCGCCATGACCGGACGCTTCGCGGCCCTGAAGAAGGAGCTCGAGTTCTACAAGAGCGAGCTCACCAAGCGGCTCGTGGCGAGGTACTCGTTCGATCACATCGTGGGGAGGAGCGAGGGGCTCGAGCGCGTGAAGGCCCTCGGGCGCAAGGTGGCGAAGAGCGACACCACGGTGCTCCTGCGCGGCGAGAGCGGCACCGGGAAGGAGCTCTTCGCGCATTCCATCCACGTGGAGAGCCACCGCGCGCTCGGGCCGTTCGTGAAGGTGAACTGCGCGGCCATCCCGGAGACGCTCTTCGAGTCCGAGCTGTTCGGCTACAAGGCCGGCGCCTTCACCGGCGCGCAGAAGCACGGGAAGAAGGGCCGCTTCGCCCTGGCCGACAGGGGCACCATCTTCCTCGACGAGGTGAGCGAGCTGCCCGCCGCCATGCAGGTGAAGCTCCTGCGCGTCTTGCAGGAGCGCGAGATCGAGCCGGTGGGCGCCGTCGAGCCCGAGCCCATCGACGTGCGCATCATCGCCGCCTCGAACAAGGACCTCGAGACGCTCCTCGAGGAGGGCGCCTTCCGGCAGGACCTCTACTACCGGCTCAACGTCGTGAAGCTCGACATCCCGGCGCTCCGCGAGCGGCCCGAGGACGTGCCGCTCATCGCGGAGAACCTGCTCCGGCAGCTCGAGAAGGAGACGGGCATCCCGGCGGAGGGCCTCACCGAGGACGCCGCCGCGGTCCTCGAGGCCTACGCCTGGCCCGGCAACGTGCGGGAGCTCCGCAACGTCCTCGAGCAGTCGCTCTACGTGAAGAGCGGCAACCTCATCGGGCGGCGCGATCTGCCGCGCGCCATCCTCGCCGCGGTGGGCGGCGACCGGCCGGCCGAGGAGACGCGCACGCTCCGCTTCCTCCTCCGCCAGACCGAGGAGGAGATCATCCGGAACGCGCTCGAGGAGGCGCGGGGCGACAAGCTGGCCGCGGCCTCGCGCCTCGGCATCAGCAAGTCCTCCATGTACGCGAAGATCGAGCAGTACGGCATCCGCGTCGCCACCGCCTGACGGCCCGCGCCCGGCCCGCGCCCGTTCCGGAATCCTGGAAAGCCGTCCAGCGCGCTGGAGCGATCCCGCTCCGCCCCTCCCTCCCCCGCGGATCCAGGCCGGATCTCGTCCGGCGGCGGCGCGCGAAAACGGCCTGTTCAAGCTGCGACAGTCCGGGATTCCGGAATCGGCGCGCCCTGCGACCGGTTCCCGGCCGGGGCGAAGAGAGCTTTGACGTCCAACGGTTGGGGCCGCTCCCCCGGCGTGCGCAGCGGGCTGGCGCAGCGGTTGCTCTCGGGGCGCATCGGTTGCGCTCCGCGTCCGGGAGATCCGCATGCACACGTGCAGCTCCGTCGAAGAGGCGATCGAGGGCATCCGCGACGGCGCCACCCTCCTCGCGAGCGGCTTCGGCCTCGCCGGGATCCCGCAGGCGCTCATCCAAGGGCTCTGCGATCGCGGCGTCCGCGGCCTCACGGTCATCTCGAACAACTGCGGCGTCGACGGGTGGGGCCTCGGGCTCCTCCTCGCGAAGCGGCAGATCCGCCGGATGATCGCCTCGTACGTCGGCGAGAACCGGGAGCTCGAGCGGCAGATCCTCGCGGGCGAGATCGAGATCGAGCTCGTGCCGCAGGGGACGCTGGCGGAGCGGATCCGCGCCGGCGGCGCGGGCATCCCCGCCTTCTACACGCCGGCCGGCGTGGGCACACCCTACGCCGAGGGGAGGGAGAGCCGCGTCTTCGACGGCAAGATCTTCCTCCTCGAGCGCGGCCTCACCGCGGACTTCGCGCTCGTGAAGGCCTGGCGGGCGGACGGGCTCGGGAACCTGGTCTACCGGCGCACGGCCCGGAACTTCGCCCCCATGATGGCGGCGGCGGGGCGCGTCACCATCGCGGAGGTGGAGGAGCTCGTGCCGGCGGGGAGCATCGATCCGGACCAGGTCCACACGCCCGGGATCTACGTGCAGCGCGTGGTGGAGTGCCGGGGCGTCGAGAAGCGGATCGAGAAACGGACGGTGCGCGCATGAGGGGTGCGGCCATGGGGCTCTCGCGGGAAGGGCTGGCCCGGCGGGCGGCCCAGGAGATCCGGGACGGCTACTACGTGAACCTCGGCATCGGCATCCCGACGCTCGTGGCGAACCACGTCCCCGAGGGCGTGCGGGTGGTGCTCCAGTCGGAGAACGGGCTCCTCGGCATCGGCCTCTACCCGCGAGAGGAGGAGGTCGATCCGGACCTCATCAACGCCGGCAAGGAGACCGTCACGACGATCCCGGGCGCCGCCGTCTTCAGCAGCGCCGAGTCGTTCGCCATGATCCGCGGGGGCCACGTGGACCTCGCCATCCTCGGAGCCATGGAGGTGTCGGCGCGGGGCGACCTCGCGAACTGGATGATCCCCGGGAAGATGGTGAAGGGCATGGGCGGCGCCATGGATCTCGTTCACGGCGCGAAGCGGGTCGTCGTCATCATGGAGCACGTGACGAAGGACGGCCGGCCCAAGATCCTGAACCGCTGCACGCTCCCGCTCACCGGCACGGGCGTCGTCCACCGCATCATCACGGATCGCGCGGTGCTCGACGTGACGCCGCGCGGGCTGACGCTCGTCGAGCTCGTCCCCGGATACACGATAAGTGACATCCGCGCGTGCACGGAGCCGGAGCTGCTCCTCGCGCCGCAGTTCCGGACGTGAAGAAATGCCCAGCACCCTCCCGGGTAGGATCGATGGAACACGCTAGGACGACGCCCCGAGGTCGCACATGATAGCGGGCGCTCGCGAGCCGGCTCCGGGAGAAGAGATGGACGGCGACGTCATCCTCGAGACGCGCGCCCTCACCAAGGACTTCAAGGGCTTCGTGGCGGTGAACGGCGTGTCGCTCCGGATCGTCCGGGGCACCATCCACGCGCTCATCGGCCCGAACGGCGCGGGGAAGACGACCTTCTTCAACCTCCTCACCCGCTTCCTCACCGCCACGCGCGGGGAGATCGTCTACAAGGGCGAGGACATCACGGGGACCCGGCCCGCCGACGTGGCGCGCCGCGGGATGGTCCGCTCCTTCCAGGTCTCCGCCGTCTTCCCGGACCTCACCGCGCTCGAGAACGTGCGCGTGGCCCTCCAGCGGAAGCTCGGCACCTCGTTCCACTTCTGGCGCTCCGAGCGGACCCTCGAGAGGCTCGACGGCCGCGCGGTGGAGCTCCTCGCCGCGGTCGGCCTCGAGGACCAGCGCGACACGCTCACCGTCGAGCTGCCCTACGGGAAGAAGCGCGCCCTCGAGCTCGCCACCACCCTCGCCCTCGATCCCGAGCTCATGCTCCTCGACGAGCCCACGCAGGGCATGGGCCACGAGGACGTGGGGCGCGTCACCGCGCTCATCCGGCGCGTGGCGCAGGGGCGCACCGTGCTCATGGTGGAGCACAACCTCTCGGTGGTGCAGGACCTGGCGAGCCGCGTGACCGTGCTCTCGCGCGGCAGCGTGCTCGCGGAGGGCAGCTACGACGAGGTGTCGAGGAACCCGGCCGTCCTCGAGGCGTACATCGGGGGAACGACGCAATGACCGGGAACGGCGAGCTCCTCCGCGTCACGGCGCTCCACGCCTTCTACGGGGAGTCGCACATCCTCCACGGGGTTGACTTCACCGTGCGTGCCGGCGAGTGCGTGACGCTCCTCGGCCGGAACGGCTCCGGCCGGACGACCACGCTCAAGGCGGTGATCGGCCTCGTGGACCGGCGCACGGGCTCGGTCATGGTGAACGGGCGCGAGACGGTGAACATGCCCACCCACCGCGTCGTGCACCTCGGCGTGGGGTACTGCCCCGAGGAGCGCGGCATCTTCGCGAGCCTCTCGGCGGAGGAGAACCTGACGCTCCCGCCCATGGTGCGCTCGGGCGGCATGACCGTGCCGGAGATCTACGAGCTCTTCCCGAACCTCGCCGAGCGCCGCAAGTCCCAGGGCTCGCGCCTCTCCGGCGGCGAGCAGCAGATGCTCGCGCTCGCCCGCATCCTCCGCACCGGGGCCCGGCTCCTGCTCCTCGACGAGATCACGGAGGGGCTCGCGCCCGTGATCATCCAGGGCCTGGGCAAGGCGGTCCGCACGCTCCGCGACCGCGGCTTCACCATCGTGCTCGTCGAGCAGAACTTCCGCTTCGCCGCGCCGCTCGCCGACCGGCACTACCTCATCGAGCGCGGCCGCATCATCGACATGGTCGAGAAGCAGGACCTCGAAGGAAGGAAAGAGCAGCTTCATCGTTTCCTGGGAGTGTAGTCCCCTCGCAGAAAGGAACGTTGCATGGCCCGGATCTCTCGCCTCCTCTGCAGTGCCCTCGCGCTCGCCCTGGCCTCCCCCGCCGCGGCGGCCGCCGCGAAGGTCTCCGACGGCGTCGTGAAGATCGGCGTCCTCACCGACATGTCCGGCTACTACGCCGACCTGTCCGGCCCTGGTTCCGTGACGGCCGCGCGCATGGCGGTGGAGGACTTCGGCGGGAAGGTCCTCGGGAAGCCCATCGAGATCGTCTCGGCCGACCACCAGAACAAGGCCGACATCGCCTCCAACACGGCGCGCAAGTGGTTCGACGAGGAGAAGGTGGACGTCATCGCCGACCTCGTCTCCTCCTCCACCGCCGGCGCGGTGATGCCCGTCGCAGCCGAGAAGAAGCGCATCACGCTCCTCTCCGGGCCCGCCACGACCGCCTTCACCGGCGAGAAGTGCACCGCCTACAACGTGCACTACACGTACAACAACTGGGCCCTCGCCAACGGCACCGGCCGCGAGGTCGTGAAGCAGGGCGGCGACACGTGGTACTTCGTCACCGCCGACTACGTCTTCGGCAAGTCGCTCGAGGAGGACACCACCAACGTGGTGAAGGCGTCGGGCGGCAAGGTGCTCGGCTTCGCGCGCCACCCCTCGCCCGGCACGACGGACTTCTCGTCCTACCTCCTCCAGGCGCAGGCCTCGGGCGCGAAGATCATCGGCCTCGCCAACGCCGGCGGCGACACCATCGGCTGCATCAAGCAGGCGAAGGAGTTCGGCATCACCCCGAAGCAGAGCCTCGCCGGCCTCCTCGTCTTCATCTCCGACATCCACAGCCTCGGCCTCGACATCGCCAAGGGCATGTATCTCACCACCGCGTTCTACTGGGACATGAACGACGAGACCCGCAAGTGGTCGAAGCGCTTCTTCGAGCGCCAGAAGAGGATGCCGTCGATGATCCAGGCGGGCGTCTATTCCGCCGTCACGCACTACCTCAACGCCGTCAAGGCCACGGGGACCGACGACGCGGACGCCGTCATCGCCAAGATGAAGGCGACGCCCGTGAACGACTTCTTCTCGAAGGGCTCCAAGATCGGGCCGGACGGCCTGCACCGCCACAGCATGTACCTCGTGCGCGTGAAGTCCCCGCAGGAGTCGAAGTACCCCTGGGACTACTACCAGATCGTGAAGACCATCCCGCCCGAGGAGGCGTTCCCCTCCGTCGAGGCGCAGAAGTGTCCGCTCGTGAAGAAGTAGGACGCGGCCCTGGCTCCGCCCGCCCCCGGAAGGCCGGGGGCGGGCCCCCGCCGGCCCTCCCATGATCCAGGCGCTCTCCGGTCAGCTGCTCCTCGGGCTCATCAACGGGTCCTTCTACGCGCTCCTGTCGCTCGGGCTCGCCGTCATCTTCGGGCTGCTCAACGTCGTGAACTTCGCCCACGGCGCGCTGTACATGATGGGCGCGTTCGCGGCGTGGATGGGCTTCAGCTACCTCGGCATCGGCTACTGGTGGGCGCTCCTCCTCGCGCCGGCCGCCATCGGCGTCGTGGGCGTCGTCATCGAGCGGATCCTGCTCCGGCGGCTGCAGGGGCTCGACAACCTCTACGGCCTCCTCCTCACCTTCGGCCTCACCCTCATCATCGAGGGCCTCTTCCACCAGCAGTACGGCAACTCCGGCAACAGCTACCCCGTGCCGGAGGCGCTCCAGGGCGGCGTGCGGCTGCCGTTCATGTACCTCCCCATCTACCGGGCCTGGGTGGTGGTCGTTTCGATCTTCGTCTGCACGGCCGCCTGGTTCGTCATCGAGAAGACGAAGCTCGGGGCGTACCTGCGCGCCGGGACGGAGAACCCGAAGCTGCTCCAGGCCTTCGGCGTGAACGTGCCCTTCATGTTCACGGTGACCTACGGCTTCGGCGCCGCGCTCGCCGGCTTCGCGGGCGTCATGGCCGCGCCCGTGTACCAGGTGACGCCGCTCATGGGCAGCTCGCTCGTCATCGTGGTGTTCGCGGTGGTGGTCATCGGCGGCATGGGCTCCATCGCCGGCTCCATCGTGACCGGCATCGGCATCGGCCTCGTGGAGGGGTTCACGAAGTTCCTCTACCCCCAGGCCTCCGCGGTCATCGTGTTCGTGGTGATGGCGATCGTGCTCCTCGTCCGGCCCGCGGGGCTCTTCGGGAGGGAGAAGTGATCCCGGTCCGCTCGCCGGCGCTCTGGGGCTGGGCGGCGCTCCTCGCCCTCGGGCTCGTCGCCCCCTTCCTCGTCTACCCCGTCTTCGCCATGAACGTGCTCTGCCTGGCGCTGTTCGCGAGCGCGTTCAACCTCCTCCTCGGCTACACCGGGCTCCTCTCCTTCGGCCACTCCGCCTTCCTCGGCTCGGCGGCCTACGCGACCGGCTACGCCGCGAAGGTGTGGGGGCTCCCCACGGAGCTCGCGGTGCTGTCGGGCACGGCCGTGGCGACGGCGCTGGGCGCCGTCTTCGGCAGCCTGGCGATCCGCCGCTCCGGCATCTACTTCGCCATGATCACGCTGGGCTTCGCGCAGATGGTCTACTTCCTCATCCGACAGATGCCCTGGACGGGCGGCGAGGACGGGCTCCAGGGCATCCCGCGCGGGAAGGTGCTCGGCTTCATCGGCCTCGACCAGCCGCGCACGATGTACTACTTCGTGCTGGCGGCGTTCCTGGCCGCGTTCTGGCTCATCCACCGCACCATTCACTCGCCGTTCGGTCACGTGCTCCGCGCCATCCGCGAGAACGAGCCGCGCGCGCTCTCGCTCGGCTACGACGTCGCGCGCTACAAGCTCGTCGCGTTCGTGATCTCGGCGGGCCTGGCGGGCTTCGCCGGGTCCCTCAAGGTCATCGTGCTCCAGTTCGCGTCGCTGCCCGACGTCGAGTGGCAGCGCTCCGGAGAGGTCGTGCTCATGACGCTCCTCGGCGGCATGGGGACGGTCATGGGCCCGTCGGTCGGGGCCCTCCTCGTGGTGGCGCTCGAGAACTACCTCGCCGAGAGGGTGGGCTCCTGGGTGACGGTGATCACCGGAGGCGTGTTCGTCGTGTGCGTGCTCGCCTTCCGGCGCGGCATCGTGGGCGAGGTGCGCGCCCTCGTGAAGCGGTCGTTCCTCGGCGTGAGGGTGAAGTCCTATGAAAGCGCTGCTCGAAGGTAAGGTCGCGTTCATCACCGGCGGAGCGAGCGGGATCGGGCGGGAGATCGGGGAGCAGCTCGCGCGCGAGGGCGCGAAGGTGGTGCTCGCCGACAAGGACGGGCCCGGGGCCGTGCGCACGGCGGGGGAGCTCGGCGCGCAGGGGCTCTCGGCGCAGGGGGTCGCCTGCGACGTCACGAGCGAGGCCCAGATCCACGAGGCCATCGACGCGGTCGTCGCGAAGCACGGCAAGCTCGACGTGCTCGTGAACAACGCCGGCCTGCAGCACGTCGCGCCGCTCGAGGAGTTCCCGCTCGAGAAGTTCGAGCTCCTCGTCCGCATCATGCTCTTCGCGCCCTTCATCGCCACGAAGCGGGTGTTCCCCTCGATGAAGCGGCAGCGCTGGGGGCGCGTCGTGAACGTCGCCTCCATCAACGGGCTCGTCGGCTTCGCGGGCAAGGCCGCCTACAACAGCGCGAAGCACGGGCTGCTCGGCCTCACCAAGGTGGCCGCGCTGGAGGGCGCCGCCCACGGCATCACCGTGAACGCGCTCTGCCCCGGCTACGTGGACACGCCGCTCGTCCGGAACCAGCTCGGCGATCTGGCCCGCACGCGGAACGTTCCGCTCGAGCGCGTGCTCGAGGACGTCATCTACCCGCTCCAGCCCATCCGCCGGCTCCTCACCGCGCGGGAGGTCGCGGACTACGCGCTCTTCCTCGCGAGCGACCGCGCCAGCGGCGTCACGGGCGCCGCGGCGGTGATCGACGGCGGCTACACGGCGCAGTGAGCCGCGGACGGCCGCCGCGCCCCGCTCGCCACGACCAGGGCTCGCGCCGGTCGTTCGTGGACGGGGGCGTTCGCGCGCCCCGGGCCCCGGGGCGGCCTCGTCCGGCTCCCCCTTCGCTCGCCTCACTCCAGGTCGAGCACGGCGGACACGCCGGCGTGGTCGGATGGCCACAGCCCGTTCGCCATCGCCGTGCCGTGGAGCGCGACCGAGCGCGGCGCGAAGTGCGGCGAGTGGAGGACCTGGTCCACCCGGCGGGTGAGCTTCGCGTTCGGATCGGAGCAGATGGCGTCGTAGCAGCAGCTCGGCACCTCGTTCGCCCCGACCTCGGTGGCGGTGTCGGCGAACCCCGTGGTGGACGAGACCAGGATGCCGTGGGCCGGCCAGGCCACGTCGGTCGGGTCCGAGTTCAGGTCGCCGACGATGAGGGTGGGCGTGCCGGCGGACACGAGCGCGAGGACCTCGTGCGCCTGGGCGCCCTGGACCCGAGGATCGAACGCGTCGAGGTGCGTCGACAGCAGCGTGAAGGCCTTGCCGCTCTTCGTGGCGTCGACGGCGACCCAGCCACGCGGGTACGGGAAGGGCGTGGGCAGCCCGGGGATGGGCACGTCGATGTGCGCCGCGTAGTTCCCCTTCCGCACGCGCGAGATCGTCACGGCGCTCTTCGACGCCAGCACCACCTCGCGGTCGATGACCCGGTAGTCCGCCGTGGGCGTGCCGCCGGCCGTCGCGCCGGTCACCTCCACGTCCGCGTTCTTCACGACGCCCGTCTCCCCCGTCGTGTCGCTCACCACCTGGTAGTCGAGGCCTCGGGCGGCGAGCTCGGTGCTGAGGAGATCGAGGAAGTCCTTCACCTTGACGTTCGCGGGGGTGCCGGGGCCGTACGGCGCGGGCGGCCCGTCCGGCGGGTTCTGGCTGAAGAACTGGACGACCTCCTGGAGCCCCACGATGTCCGGCCGGGCCGCGTCGATCTCGGCGGCGATGGCCTTCGCGCGCACCGCGAAGTCGGACGTGTCCTTCTCTCCCCAGGCGATCTCCGCCTGCTTCATCACGCCGAGGAGCGTCGGCTGGAGGAAGATGGCATCGAGGTTGATGCCGACGGCGACGTTGTAGGTCATCACGCGGACCTCGGTGAGGTCCTTCTTGCCCGGGCAGCCGGCGAAGAGCGTTGCGAGGGCGAGGACGAGGGCGATCCGCGGAAGCTTCATGGGTCCTCCGGCGCGTGCGAGCTGCGTGGAAGAGGCATTATCGCGCCGCGACGCCGGGCCGCGAGCCGGATGTGCGCGGCTCGATGCGCGGACCCCTTCTGGGTTCGGTGCGCCGCGACATCCCTCGCCTCGTCCGCGCTCGTCGTGCGAGACTGTGCGCCGTTCTCGAGACCCGCGATCGAACACGCACCGAGGAGGCTTCACGATGTCGCTCCGCCGGATCGCCGCGCTCCTGTTCGCCCTCGTGGCAGCCTGCGCGCAAGAAGTGACCCACGAGGCCGGCCCTGCCTTCGTCGACTACTCGGTGTTCGATCCTGCGACGAGCGAGATCCCGCTCCCGAACGACCTCGCGCTCGCCTCGGCCGCGACCCTCCCGCCGGGCGCACAGACGGACCTCCTGATCGCCTTCGCGACCCAGGGCGGCTTTCCGAACGACATCGAGGTTCCGGTCACGATCGACTTCACGCGCACGCCCGTGGGGCCCGGCGCGAGCACGGCGCCCGCCATCGATGCCGCGACCCTGCGGCCCATCGGCGATCCCGCGGGCACGACCGTGGCGCTCTTCAAGATCACGACGTCGGGGCCGGTCCCCGCCGCGTACGACGTCGGGGCGGTCGCCCTGACCCAGAGCGGCTCGAAGACGACGCTCCACCTGCGCGCTCCCCAGGCCGCCGACGGCTCGCGGAACTGGGAGGCCGGCGCGCACTACGCGCTCGCGGTGCGCGGCGGCAAGGACGGCGTGAAGACCACGGACGGCCACGAGATCCACCCCATGCCGGCGATGTTCCTCCTCCTCGCCGGGAAGAACCTGGCGGACCCGGCGAACCAGTCGCTCCTCCCGGACCCGTCGGCCGGCGAGCAGCTCGAGCAGATCCGCCAGAGCTACCTGCCGGTGTTCAACTTCCTCGACAACTTGTTCCCCTCGAGCGACGTGGCGAACATCCAGACGTTCCAGATCGCGTCCGGCACCGTCATCCGCGTGGACCAGGCCGCCGGCGTGGTGCCGCTGCCCTTCGATCTCCTCCGCACCGATGCCGACGGCACCATCATCAGCAACCCGGCGTTCGGGCCCGCCGCCGCGGGCATCGACACCCTCGACGGCTTCTCCACCACGGCGCTCCTGTTCGCTCCCACCTCGGCGCCCATCGACGCGGGCACGGTGACGGGGAACGTCTTCCTCTTCCGGCTCGGAGGACCGACGCCGACGCTCGTCCCGGACGTCGCGGCCGCCCTCGTCGCGGGCCAGCCGCAGCTCGCGGGATGGCTCGCGCAGCCGCCCCCCATCAACCAGGCCTGCCCCAGCGCGAGCGGCTTCTGCTCGACGATCGTCGGCCTCCAGCCGGCGGTCTCGGTGCCCACCGGGACGCCCGCCGGCACGCTCTACCTGCCGCCCCTCCATGAGAGCACGGACTACGCCGTCGTCATCCTGAAGGGCGTGAAGGACGCCACGGGCGCGGCGCTCACGCGCGGCGCGGTCGCGAAGATCCTGCTCGACCTCTCGCATCCCGCCGCGGTGGGCGGCGTCTCCCAGCTCGTCGGCGTCGACGACACCACGGCCGTGGCGCTCGATCGCATGCGCGCCCAGCTCGCTCCGGTCTACGCGCTCCTCCCCGGCGGGAAGACGCAGGCGGACGTGGCGATGGCCTACACCTTCAAGACCCAGAGCATCTCGCCCACCGCCATCCAGCTCGCGCAGCTCCCCTATTCCGTCGCGGCGCCCCTCGGGACCGTGACCGGCGCCACCTTCTTCTCCCCCGCGCAGGCGGCGACGGATTACGGCGTCCCTTCGACGCTCCTGCCCGCGGCCGCCGTGCCCGAGCTCGCGGACGCGACCTTCGTCGCGCTCGACCTCCTCGATCCGGGCAATCAGGGGGCCTTCGACCCGGCCAATCCCACGCCGTTGCCCGTGACCGTGCTCGTGGCGATCCCGCCTGCGGCCACGGTGACGGCGGCATGCCCCCCCGGCGTCAGCTCGGCCCACTGCGCGCCCCTCGTCGTCTTCCACCACGGCGTGACGCGCTCCCGCGGCGACATGCTCTTCCTCGCGGCGAGCCTCACGAGCCAGGGCTTCGTCGTCGCGGCCATCGACGCCGCGAAGCACGGCGACCGGACCTACTGCTCCGCCGACAACCAGTGCGTCCCCGGCGACACCTGCGTGCCGAACCCGGCGCTCGGCACCCCCGTGGATCCCGTGGCGCCCGGCACCTGCCAGCTCGCGCTCCTGCGCCACCGGATGGACTGCGCCGCCACGGACACGAACCCGGCGTGCTTCACCGCGCCGAAGGGGCTCCCCTTCGCCTCCGGCAACTTCCTCCTCTCCCTGAACCTGTTCCGGACGCGCGACACGCTCCGGCAGGACATCGCCGATCAGTCGTTCCTGGCGCTGGCGCTGGCGCGCCCCGCCGCGCTCCGGGGCCCCGGACCCCTCGACCCGCTCGCGGCGCACCTCGACACGACCTACGGCATCGCCATCGATCCGACGAAGGTCTACTTCGTGGGCCAGTCGCTCGGCGCCATGCAGGGCACGCTCAACGTCGCCGCGAACCCGCGCTTCACGCGCGCCGTGCTGGCCGAGGGCGGCGCGACCGCCATCGACATCTTCGCGAACCCGGATTCGAGCTTCCACCAGACGCTCGTGGACCTCCTCGCCGCGGCGGGCATCGTCGAGGGCACCCCCGAGTACCTCCAGTTCCTGCAGATCGCGAAGTGGGTCCTCGATCCGTCCGATCCGGCCAACTTCGCCGGCACGCTCCTCGGGGGCACGGACCATCCGCGCCTGCCGATCGGCCTGCCCTTCGCGCCCGCGCAGCCGGCGGAGGTGCTGGCGCAGGCGGCGCTCTGCGACGGGACCATCCCGAACCCGCAGAACCAGGAGCTCGCCGGGCTCGTCGGGGTCATCCCGCCCTTGCCGCCGGACACGGTGGGGACGGGCGACTTCCAGTGGTTCATCAACAGCGCGGCCGGCGCCACGTGCCCGACCGACGCGGCCACCCACGGCGTCCTGCTCGACTTCGTGCACCCGACCCTCACCGCCCAGGCGCAGGCCTCCGTGGCGGACTTCCTGTCGAGCGGCGCGGCCCAGTCGACACCGGTTCGCCCCTAAGCCCCGGAGGACACGACATCATGATCACGCTCCGTGCTGCCGTCCTCCTCCTCCTCGCGCCGGGCCTCGCCCTCGCGAACGGCTACTCGGTCCCCAACGTGAACCCGCGGGACCTCGCCCTCGCGGCCTCCGCCATCGCCGCGCAGCGCGACGCCGCGGCCGTGTACGCCCAGCCCGCCGCGCTGGCGCGGCTCGACGAGGGGCTCCACGTCGCGGCGGTGGCCGGCCTCCTCGACATCACCACGAAGTGGAGCGCGCCGCAGGGTCCCGCCGACGCGTCCACGCAGTTCAAGCTCGCCCCGCCCGCCGGCGCCTTCGCCGCCTACGCCACGAAGGTCCGCGAGACCCGCCTCGCCGTGGGCGCGGGCTTCAACGTCCCGTACGGAGGAAACGTCTTCTGGGATCACGACTGGGCGGGGCGCTTCCGGGTCACCACCGTCGACCGGAGGGTCTACGGGATGTACCTGAACGGCGCCGTCGAGGCGCTCCCCTATCTCCGCTTCGGCGGCGGCCTCGTCTACTTCCGGACCACGGAGTACGTGAGGCAGGCGCTCGACTTCGCGACGAGCGAGGGGTGGGCGGAGGTCTCGGCCAGCGGCGGCGCCCCGTCCTTCGACGTCTCGGCGGAGTTCCAGCCCTTCGAGACGCTCCGGTTCGCCGTCGACTACAAGCACCAGGCCGTCCAGACGCTGAAGGGGGACGCCGCCTTCCACGACGTCCCCGACGCCATCCGCCCGAGCCTTCCCGATCAGAGCGTCGAGCACGTGCTCACCATCCCGAGCGTCTTCGAGGCCGGGGCCTCGTGGCGGGCGCGGGACGACCTCCTCCTGACGGCCGCCTGGACCTTCCTCCACTACAAGGTCTACCGCGAGGACCGGTTCGTCGGCTCCGCCGGCACGACGGTGGTCGTGCCGCGGAACTACGACAACGGCTACACGCTCCGTGCGGGCGCCGAGTACCGGCTCCTTCCGGCCATCGAGCTGCGGGTGGGGGCGGAGCGCGACGTGTCCGGAGGGCACTCGGCCACGTTCTCGCCCTCGCTTCCCGACGCGAGCTCCTGGTCGGGCGCCGTCGGCGCGGGGTGGCACGTCCGGCCGGACCTGACCCTCGACGCCGGATTCTTCTACTCGATCTTCGATCGCGTGACGGCGAGCGGGAGCGCGTTCCTCGGCGACTACGACATCACCGCGTGGATCTTCTCGGTCGGGTTCACCTGGCGAACGGGAATGCTGCGCTAGCGTCTCCCGGGCCGGCGGCGAGCCGCGGGCCCTCTCAGGCCGGTCCGGGCGGCGGCTCCTCGTTGTAGAGGTGCGCCGCGCGATCTCCCAGGCGCGTCAGGATCGAGCGCGCCAGGCCGCGCCGGAAGATCTCGCCCGGGAGGGCGATGCGCTCGCGCTCCCCGTCGCCCGGCGCCGGAAGGAGCCGGTTCACGAGCCCGAGCGTCCGCACGATGGTGTCGGGGAAGAGGGAGTGCAGCAGCCGGAGCAGCTTCGCCGGCACGCCCACCACCACGAACCGCTCCCTCCTCTCCACCGCGCGCACGATGCGCCGGGCGGCCCGCTCGGCGCTCACGGTGAGGAGCGGCAAGGACGAGAGCAGCGAGAGGAGGCTCGCCTCGGAGGTGCGGTGGCCCTTCACGAGCGCGTGCCCGAAGGAGCCGGTGCGCATGAGCCCGGGGACCACGGTCACGACGGCGATGCCGTGCTTCGCCGTCTCGGCGCCGAGCGCCTCGGACCAGCCCCGGAGCGCGAACTTCGCGGCGACGTACGGCGCGAGGTGCGGAACGCCCACGGCGGCCCCGATGGAGGTGACGTTCACGATGGCGCCGCGGCGGCGGGCGCGCATCCGCGGCAGGACGGCCTCGGCGCCGTACACCGCGCCCCAGAACATGACGTCCATGGCGCGCCGGTAGTCCTCGAGGCCCATGGTCTCCGCCGGTGACAGCGGGGCCCGACCGAAGGCGCTGCGGATCGGCGGCCTGCGCGCGACGCTGTCGGCGAAGAGCACCGAGGCGCCGCGCAAGGTCAGGGCGCAGAACGTCATCGGCTTCCTGCCCGGC
>DATDDC010000357.1:0-3616 GCA_036523995.1 Anaeromyxobacter sp. | reverse complement strand
GATCACGTGGCTGATCTTGCACTGATTCGTGGCTGATAATGCACTGATCACTTGACTGATCATGCACTACTCACGTGACTGATCATGGACTGATCACGTGACTGATCATGCACTGATCATGAGCCTGATCATGCACTGATCACGGGCCTGTTCATGCACTGATCACGTGGCAATCTTGCTCTGATCACGTGGTTGAGGTGGCTCTCGAAGTCGGCCACCGAGCGGGTCTGCACGTTCGAGGAGGGGCACAGCTCGAGCGGGACGCGGTGGTCGTTCACGTAGTTGAGGAGATCGCCGTTCTCGCGCAGGCGGACGCCGTGCCCGATGCGGTGCGCCCCGCAGTAGTGGACGGCCTGCGCGATCGACTCGGTGCCGTACGCCTCGCCCGCGTGGATCGTGACGTTCACGTTGTTGTCGAGGATGAGCTGGACCGCCTCCTGGTGGCGCCGCGCCGGGTGGCCCTCCTCGGCCCCCGCGAGGTCGAAGCCCACGACCCCCTTGCCCTTGTAGGCGACCGCGAGCTCGGCCAGGCGGACCGAGGTCTGGGGATCCATGTGCCGGATGCCGCAGACGATGACGCTCGACTTGATGCCCGTCTCCCGCTTCGCCGCGCGGAGCCCCTCGAGCACCGCCTCGAGGATGGTGGTGGACTTGAGCCCCTGGCGCGTGTGGAGCAGGGGGGAGTAGCGCACCTCGAGGTAGCGGACGTTCTCGGCGGCGCAGTCGAGCGCGAGCTCGTGGGCGGCGCGATGGAGCGCCTCCTCCTTCTGGAGGACCGCCAGGGTCACGTCGAAGGCCGTGAGGTAGTCCTCGAGCGACGCGCAGATCTCGCCGCGGTGGATGGCCCGGGCGAGCCCGTCCGGCGTGTCGGCGGGGAGCTTCACGCCCTGCCGCTGGGCGAGGTCGAGGATCGTCTCGAGCCGGAGCGAGCCGTCGAGGTGGCAGTGCAGGTCGGTCTTCGGAAGCGCGCGGAGGAGCGCCTCCGTCACGGGTGGGAGCGGGGGACCGGACGGCGGAGGCATGATCGAATGATACGCCCGAAATCGTGATCGGGCGTTCAGGCGGACCCGCGCAGGAAGCGCGCCAGGACCCGCTTCTCGCCGACGTCGAAGCGGACCGTCACCTTCACGTCGGCCCCGGCGCCGCCCTCGCACGAGATCACGATCCCCTCGCCCAGCGAGGCGTGGAGCACCCGGTCGCCCCGGGCGAACGGGGCGCGCCGGCTCTCCGGCCGCTGGTCGAAGTCGTAGTCCAGGGACGTCCGGCCGCCTCGCCCGAGGGCCTCGCCGCCCGGGGGGCCGCTCGGCGGATCGAGCTCGATGTGCGGCTCGCCCGGGAGGGAGCCGGGGTGGCGGCGAACGATGGGCCCCCGCGGCGCGGCCGAGCGGACCTCGCGGGCGCGGACCTCCCGGGCGATGGCCTCGCCGAAGAGCTCCGGTGGCAGGTCCGTGAGGAAGCGGGACGGCTCCATCTGCCGGAAGGAGGGGCCTCCCTCGCCGAACCCCATGCGCCGGCGGGCGAGCGAGAGCGTGAGCCGCTTCTTCGCCCGGGTCATGCCCACGTAGCAGAGCCGCCGCTCCTCGTCCTGCGCCGCCGCCGCCTCGCCCGCCGACACGTCGCCCCACGGTTCGCGCGGGAACGTCCCCTCCTCGAGGCCGGAGAGGAGCACCGCCGTGAACTCGAGGCCCTTCGCCGCGTGGAGCGTCATGAGGGCGACCCGGCCCTCCGGGGTGGGCTGATCGGCCTCGCCCAGGAGCGCGATCTGCTCGAGGAAGCGCGCCAGCGGCGGCGGGACGGGCTCGTCGGGATCGCGCGGCGGCGGCGCGCCGAGGATGGCCTCGTCGAACTCCCGCGCCGCTGCGACGAGCTCGACGAGGTTCTCGGCGCGCTCCGTGGCCTCGTCGGTGTGCTCCGCCTCGAGGCGCGCGAGGAGCCCGGTGCGGCGGAGGACCTCCTGCACGGCGGCGCCGGCGTCGAGGGCGGGCGCGTCCCGCGCCAGGCCGGCGAGCACCTCGCGCAGGGAGGCGAGCGCCTTCCGCGCGGCGGGCTTCAGGCCGGGGACGGCGTCCACCTCCGCCAGGGCGTCGTAGAGCGACGTTCCCCGCTCGCGGGCGTGGGCCCGCAGCCGCTCCACCGTCTTCTCCCCGATCCCGCGCGGCGGCTTGTTCACGACGCGCTCGAGGTCGAGGTCGCTGCGGGGCTCGAGGGCGAGGCGCAGGTACGCCGCCGCGTCCTTCACCTCGGCGCGCTCGTAGAAGCTCGTGCCGCGGACGATGACGTAGGGAACGCGCGCCGCCCGGAGCGCCGCCTCGATGGGCCGGGACTGCGCGTTCGTGCGGTAGAGCACGGCGATCTCGTCCCCGGGCGTCCCGCGCGCCCGCTCGAGCGTCACGGCGCGCGCGATCTTCTCGGCCTCGTCGTGCTCGTCCTGGCCGACGAGGAGCGCGAGGGGATCGCCCGGCCCCTCCTCCGTCCACAGGCGCTTCTCGCGCCGGCGCGCCGCCCGCGCGATGACCGCGTGCGCGGCGTCGAGCACGTTCCGCGTGGAGCGGTAGTTCCGCTCCAGCTTCACGACGCGCGCGCCCGGGAAGTCCTCGTCGAAGCCGAGGATGTTCTCCACGCTCGCGCCCCGCCAGCGGTAGATGGCCTGATCGTCGTCGCCCACCACGCAGACGTTCCCGCGCGAGCCGGCGAGGAGCCGGAGGAGCCGGTACTGCACCGGGTTCGTATCCTGGAACTCGTCCACGAGGACGTGCTCGAAGCGCCCGCTCCAGCGGACGCGGACCCGCTCGTCCTCCTCGAGGAGCCGGACCGGCCGCATGAGCAGGTCGCCGAAGTCGGCGGCCCCCGCCCGCGAGAGCCCGGCCTGGTAGCGCCGGTACACCTCGCGGGCGAGCTGGTTCTCGACGTCGTATTCGGCGATCTCGAGCTCCTCCGGCCCTCGCGCCAGCCCCTTCCACTGGTCGATGCGCGAGAGCGTCTCTCGCGCGGTGAGCGTCTCGCCGTCGTCCGCGCCCAGCTCGGCGAGGAGGCCCTTCACGAGCCGGAGCTGATCGTCGTCGTCGTAGATGGGAAACGACGGGGAGAGCCCGGCGCGCGCCGCCTCGCGCCGGAGGAAGCGGGCCCCGAAGGCGTGGAACGTCTGCACCCACAGCTCGTTCGCCTCGACGCCGAGCAGGCGGCCGAGCCGCTCGCGCATCTCGCCCGCGGCCTTGTTCGTGAACGTCACCGCCAGGATCCGCCAGGGGACGACGCCCTCCTCCCGGACGAGCCGCGCGATGCGGTGGACGATGACCCGCGTCTTCCCCGAGCCCGCGCCGGCGAGGACGAGGAGGGGCCCCGCCCCGTGGAGCACCGCCTCGCGCTGGGCGTCGTTCAGGTCTGCGAGCAGATCGGTCATCGCGGCGGGCCAGGGAACATAACCGAACGGGAAGGCTTCGGGCTTCAGGCCGCAGGCTTCAGGAAACACCCGCGGGCGCGCCTGCTGGAGCCTGTAGCCGGTAGCCTGTAGCCTGACCGCGAGCGTTCACGACTTGCGAGGGTAATATTAGGGCGCCATCCTCGACCGGGACGCCTCGACGGCCCCACGCGCCCCGGGCTCTCCGGCGCCGGGGGC
>DATDDC010000356.1:0-10233 GCA_036523995.1 Anaeromyxobacter sp. | reverse complement strand
CGGGCTACACGGAGCGCGAAGACGCCTTCGACGGCGGCGGGATGAGCCTCACGTACGGCGACGCGGCGGGGGCGGCCTCCGTCCAGTGCGATGCGACGTGGAACAACGGCGCGGGCGTCGGGGTTGATTGGGTGGCAATGGGGGTCAGCGTCGCGGCGGCGGCGTCGGCGGATACGGGCCTCGCATAGGAACGCGGCGAGCCCGAGGACGAGGAGGATCGACCAGAGCGGGACCTGGCGGCCCGCTCCGGCGTCGGCGCGGGCGTCCCCCTCGACCTTCGCGTGCGACTCGCCGCCGAACCAGGCGGTGAGCTCGGAGGGATCGAGGCGCCGCGTGTCCGACTCGCGCGGATCGGGCGCCACGGCGAAGGCGAGCCGCGGCTCCACGCGCTCCTGGCCGGCGGCCTGGACCTTCACCTGCCACAGCCCCGGCTCGCGCGGCGTGAGCTTCACCTGCCCGCGCGCGTCCTCCCGCAGGCCGCTCCGCTCGAGCTCGGCGCGGCGCCGCTCGCGGCCGTCGGGGCCTATAAGCGCCACGAGCGCCTCGCCCTCGCTTTCGCCCAGCCGGATGGTCTTCGGCATGCCCACCACCACGGGCGGCTCCTTGCGATCCTCGAGGCCCCCCGCGAGCCAGCCGGCGAAGCGCTGCATGGCGGGCAGGAACGAGGTGCGGATGGGCCAGTCGGTCCAGTCGCGATCGGCGGTCGAGGTGTAGAGGAGCACCCGGCCCTTCCCGCGGCGCGCCTCGACGAGCGCGGGCGCGCCGTCGTCGAAGGTGGCGAGGACCTTCGACTCGCCGTCGGCCTTGGCGGTCCCGCGGGGCTTGGCGAGGACGTAGCGGAAGGTGCGGACGCCGAGGAGCCCCTCGCGCCCGTCGCCCGTGAAGATGGAGAGCGCCGGGTGGTCCCAGGCGACGTCGGCGAAGCGGGCGGCGCGTGCGCCGCCGGCGCCCCGCTCCGCCGCCGTCTTCACGACGTGGAGCGGCATGGGCAGGAGCGCGCCGAGCTGCTTCGTCCAGTCCTCCGGCTCCACCTGATCGCCGACCGAGATGAAGAGGCCGCCGCCCTGCTCCACGAAGCGGGCCAGCTCGTCCGCCCGGACGGCCGCGGCGCGGACGTTGAGCAGGAACACCACGTCGAAGCCGGCGAGGTCCTGGCGCGCGAACGCCTCCGCGTCGACGAGCGTGGGCCGGATCGGCGAGGCGGGCGAGGCGAGCGCCGACTCGACGAAGTACGCCTCGTCGCGGTAGCGCACCGGGGAGGGCGCGCCGTCCACGACGAGGACCCGCACCTCGCGCGGCACGACGAGCGCCAGCGCCCGCGCGTCGTCGTCGTGGAGCGCGTCCTCGGGGAGCGTGACCGCCAGCGCGGCGGGCCCACCCGCGGGGAAGGCGTAGGAGAGCTGCTTGCGGGCCGCTCCGCCCGCCGGGACGTCGGCGAAGGCCCGGATGGCGGTCTTCGCGTCCTTCCCGGTGCCCACCACGAGCTGGAGGGGCGCGTCCTTCACGGCCTCCTTGCTCCAGTTGGCGAGGTGGACGGTGATGCGGTAGCCGCGCGGACCCGCCGCGGGATCGGGCTCCGCGTCGAGACCCGTGACGGCGGTGTTGGGGAGCGGCGCGCCGCGGGCGGCGTCGAGCACCTTCACCTCGGGTCGCACCCGGCCCTGCGGCGTCTCCACCGCCGCGGGGGGCACGTCGAGCCGCCAGGCGCTCGCGGCGAGGTCCGTGGCGATGACGATGCGCTTCGAGAGCGAGTCCTGGGCCTTCGCGTCCGTGAGCGTCCGCACGGCGGCGGCGAAGCAGGCGGTGAGGTCGGCGTATCCGGCCTCCGCCTCGGCGCGCTCCAGCGTGCGGCGCACGGCCCCGCGGTCGAACGAGGGCGGCTCGGCCGCGGGCGGAAGGGAGCCGCAGACGAGCGCGGTGGCCGGCTCCTCGGGCGAGAGCGCCGCGAGCGCGCCGAGCGCGTCGGCGCGGGCCCGCTCGAAGAGCGTCTTGCCGGAGAGGCGGTAGCGCATGGACCCGGACGCGTCGAGGACGATGGCGGTCGCGGCCGGCCCCTTCGGCACGGCCGCCACGGCCTTGTTGCGCTCCTCCAGCCTGGGGCGGGCGATGGCGGCCGCCACCGCGGCGAGGAGCAGCGTCCGCGCCGTGAAGAGCAGGATCTTCTTGAGCCGGAGCCGCCGCTGCGTCTCGCGCCGCGCCTTCAGGATGAAGTCGATGGCCGGGAAGGGCGTGGGCCTGGGCCGCCGCCGGAAGAAGAGGTGGATGGCGACGGGGATGGCCGCCGCGAGGAGGCCCCAGAGGAGCGCCGGGTTCGCGAAGCCGAGGCTCATCCCAGGACTCCTAGGCCGCGCTCCTCTCCCTGCGCGCCAGGAAGGGGAGGAGCACCTCGTCCGCCGGGCGATCGGTGCGGCAGAGCGCGTAGTCGATGTCCGCCTCGGCCGCCGTGCGGCGGACCTCGGCGAGCCAGCGCCGCATCACCTCGAGGTACCCCTTCCGTACGTCGCGGCCGTGCGCCTCGATCTGGCGGTCGTCCTCCATGGAGAGGAAGAGCGTCGGGTCGTCGAAGGGGAACTCGAGCTCGGCGGGGTCGAGGACGTGGAAGAGCGTCACGTCGTGCTTGCGGAGGCCCAGCTGGGCGATCTTGCGGAGGACCTTCTCCTCCTTGTCGAAGAGGTCCGAGAAGACGAGCACGGAGGAGCGGCGCGGCGCGTGCTCGACGATCCAGTCCACCGCCGAGGCGAGGCGGGTCTCGCCCTCGGGCTTCGCGGCCTCGAGCGCCTCCACGATGGGGCCGAGGTGGCTCGCCGAGGCCCGGGGCGGGACCGCGCCCGCCACGTGACCCTGGACGAGGACGAGGCCGGCGGCGTCCTGCTGGCGGAAGAGGAGGTAGGCGAGCGTCGCCGCGAAGGCGCTCGCCGTCTCGAGCTTCGACATGCGATCGGGTTGGCCGCGGTAGCCCATCGAGCCGGACGCGTCCACGACGAGGTAGGCGCGGAGGTTCGTCTCCTGCTCGAAGCGCTTCACGTAGTACTTGTCGAACTTGCCGTAGGCCTTCCAGTCGATGTGCCGGATGTCGTCGCCGGGCGTGTACTCCTTGTGCTCGGCGAACTCGACCGACTGGCCGTAGTGCGGCGACTTGTGGAGGCCGGTGAGGATGCCCTCCGCGATGGCGCGCACGCGCAGCCCCAGCGTGCCGAGCTTGGCGAGGACGGCGGGGTCGAGGAGCTGGCGCCTCTTGCTGGTTTCCGGCACTAGGCCTTCACCTTCTCCAGGAGCCGGTCCACGATCTGCCGGGACGAGACGCCCTCGGACTCGGCGCGGAAGTTCGTGATCACCCGGTGCACGAGGACGTTCCGGGCGAGGGCGCGGACGTCCTCGACGCTCGCCGCCATGCGGCCGTCGAGGATGGCGCGGCTCTTCGCGCCGAGGACGAGGTACTGCGAGGCGCGGGGGCCCGCGCCCCAGGAGACGTTCTCCTTCACGAAGTCCGCGGCGCCGGGCTCGTTCGGCCGCGTGGCGCGGACGAGCTCGACCGCGTACTTGATGACGTGGTCCGCCGTGGGCACGCGCAGGACGAGGTCCTGCAGGTCGCGGATCTTGTGCGGCGAGAGGATGCGCCGGAGCGGCGGGCGGTCGGCCACCGTGGTGGCGCGGACGATCTCCACCTCGTCCGTGGCGGAGGGATAGTCCACGGTCACGTAGAACATGAAGCGGTCGAGCTGCGCCTCGGGCAGGGGATAGGTGCCCTCCTGCTCGATGGGGTTCTGCGTCGCGAAGACGAGGAACGGCAGGTCGAGCGGGTAGGTCTCGCCGCCCGCGGTGACGCGGTACTCCTGCATGGCCTGGAGGAGCGCCGCCTGCGTCTTCGGCGGCGTGCGGTTGATCTCGTCGGCGAGGAGCAGGTTCGCGAAGATGGGCCCCTTCACGAAGCGGAAGGTGCGCTTCCCGGTGGTGTGGTCCTCCTCGAGCACGTCCGTGCCGCTGATGTCCGACGGCATGAGATCGGGCGTGAACTGGATGCGGTTGAAGGAGAGGTCGAGGACGTCCGCGACGGTCGAGATGAGGAGCGTCTTGGCGAGCCCCGGCACCCCCACGAACAGGCAGTGCCCCCGCGCGAACAGGGCCACGAGCAGCGAGTCCACGACCTCCTTCTGGCCCACGATGCGCTTCTGGAGCTCGCCCAGGAGCATCCGGCGCGCCTCGTGGAGCTCCTCGACCGCCTTGAGGTCGTCCTTCGGGCCCGCCGGGGCCAGGGGCTCGGTCGTCATCGTCATCGCTGTCCCTCGGGGCCGAGTATCCTCGCAAACCGCTCCTCGCGCGAGGCGCCGCCGGGGTCGCCGAGCGCGGTGAGGGCCTTCGCCAGCCCGGCGTGGATCTCCGGGTCGAACGGATCGTGCCGGTTCGCGGCGAGGAGGTGGTCCCGCGCCGGCCCGAACTCCTGGCGCTTCACGAGGAGGCGCGCCAGGTGGACGTGCAGCGCGGCGTAGTCCGGGTTCCAGCCGATGGCCTCCGCGAGCACGCGCTCGGCGAGGTCCTCGGCGCCGGACATCATGGCCGTGATGGCGTACTGGTCGGCGAGGATGGGGATCTTCGGGCCCACGCGATCGTAGGCCTTCCCGTACTCCGCCCGGGCGGCGCCGAACCGGCCGCGCGCGCGGAGGAGCTCGCCGAGCCGGGCGAAGCCGCGCGCCTTCTCGTCCGGGATCTCCGCCCACTCCGCCCAGTTGCCGCCCTGCTTCGGATCGTCCCTGAAGCGCAGGCGCCGCAGGTGCAGGTCGCTGCCGCGCGGCAGGGGCCGCGTCGCCATGTGCTGCCTCCAGTCGGCGAGGAAGCGATCGAAGGGGGTGCCGAGCACCGCGGCCACCGCCTCGCCCGTCTCCTTGCCCGCGGCGAGGAGGTCGAGGATGCGCGAGAGCGACTGCGGCCCGGCGCGCGTCACGATCCGCTCGATGGCGAGGACGACCTCGGCGTAGGCGAGCGCCGCCTTCTCCTGCGAGGGCAGCTTGGCGAGCGAGGGGTGCATCTCCTCGAACGTGACGAGCCGCCCCTGCTCCACCGCGTTCCGGACCATGGCGGCCTCGGCCGGCGTGAGGGGCGAGTCCCCGTCCCGCCAGGCGCGCTCGAACCACTTGGCGAGCCCCTCCTGCAGCCAGATGGGCGCCGCGTTCCGGCTCTTCCGCGTGAGGACGAGGTGCGTGTACTCGTGCGCCGCGGTGTCGAGCCAGTCGTAGCCCTTGAGGAGCGCCTTGGGCGAGAGGAGCATGAGCTTGTTGAACTTGCACACCGCGACGGTGCCGGTGGTCCGGATCTCGGACTCCTCCAGCGTCGTGACGCGCGCCAGCTCCTTCACGTCCCGCACGACCTCGACGGCGAGCTTTCCGTCGGGCACGTAGCCGAGGCTCGAGCCGAGCGCGGCGCGCTGGCGCTCGAGCGCGTCGACGAGGTAGGGCACGAGCACCTCGTCCTTGCCCGGGGGATGGGAGACGACGAAGTGCTCGCTCTCGAAGCGGACGTGGCCCTTCGTCACGTCGCGCGCGGCGCGCGCCAGGGCGAGGTAGCCCACGGGATCGCCGGCGCGGGCGGACTCCATGAGCGAGATGGCCTCGTCGTAGCGCTGCTCGAAGAAGCGGAGGACGCCGATGGCGAGCTTCGACGCCGGGTCCGAGGCGTCCTTCGACAGCAGGGGCTCGAGCGCGGAGCGCGCCCCGTCCACGTCCTCGGCGGCGAGCAGGTGGAGGGCGCGGAACGCGGCCGAGTCGCCCCTCGCCTCGGCGCGGCCCTGGCCCAGGCGCGACATGCCCTGGGCGCGGGCGACGGGGCCGCCGGAGGCGAAGGCCGCGGCGAGCGCGAGGACGAGCGGGAGCCGGCGCCTCACTTCACGAGCTCCTCGTAGTAGCGCTGCACCTCTCCGCGGTAGCGCTCCGGCGCGCCCTGCTTCATGGCGTCGAGGAGGTCCTTGCGGAACTCCTCGGGCACCTTGTAGGCCTCGGCGCCGGGGATGCTGACCTTCTCGCGCGATGGGTCGCGGCCGTCGCCCTCCTCGCCGCCGCCCTGCTCGCCGAAGGGATAGGGGAAGCCCATCCCGCCGCCGCCCTTGCCCTGGCCGCGCTTGGCCGCGTCCTCGAGCCCCTTCTGGAAGCGCGAGAGGGCGTCGAGGGCCAGCTCCTGCTGCCCGTGGCCGCGCTGCGGGTTCTTCTGGGCGAGCTCGCTCGCCGCCTGGCCCATGTGGCCGCGCCCCTCGCCGAGCTGCATCTGCGCGTTGGGCGGGAAGATGGGCGCCTGCTGCATGAGCTCCTGGAGCTTGCGCTGCAGGTCGCCGGCGCGCCGCTCCAGCTCCGACTGGCGCTTGGTGAGCCCCTCCATCTTCTGCTGATCCGGCGGTCCCATCATGGTGCGCGGGTCCGGGAACATCTGCGCGAGCTCGTCGCGGATCTGGCGCACCTTCGGCACCGCCTTCGACGCGCTCTTCTGGGCGTCGCGGACCTTCTGCGGCTCGCGCCGCGTGAAGGCGGGGTTCTGCTGCGAGAGCGCCACGTCCTCCTCGAGGAAGCGCGAGAGCCGCTCCACCGCGGGCGCGGCCCGCTGCGCGCTGTCGAAGGCCGAGCCCAGCTCCTTCATGCCGAGGGCGCGCTGCAGGTCCTCGAGCGAGTCGCGCGCCTGCTCGAACTCCGGCTCGGCCCGGTAGGTGACCCCCGGCTGCGAGGCGTCGACGTCCTTGCGCGCCTCCTCGGCGAGCTTCTCGAGCTTCTTCACGCGCTCCTCGGCGTCCTTGAGCCGCTGGCGCAGCGCCTCCCGGTACTTCTGGCGGAGCTTGTCCGTCTCCCCGGCGGTCTTCTCCTGCTCGGCCTTCACGTCCTCGAGGTCCTTCTTGAAGGCCAGCATCTGCCGCATGAGCTCCTGGGACTTCTCGTCGGGGCGGCCCGCGGTCCGCTCCAGGCCCGCGAGCATCTGGTCCATCTGGGAGGCCATGCGATCGAGCTCGCGCATGGCGCCCTCCACGTCGCCCTTGGCGAGCATCTTCTCGATGTCGTCGAGCTGCGCCCCGAGGTCCTGCGAGCGCTGCAGCTCCGCCAGCGCCTCCTCGTTCATGTGCTCGTCGTTGAAGCCGCGGGACATCTCGGACATGCGGGCCAGGAGCTCCTTCACGCGCTCCTTCATGCGCGAGATGCGGGCGAGGAGCTCCTTCTTCCCCTCCTCCGTGGGCGCGGCCTTGAACTTCGCCATGAGGTCGGCGAGGTCGCGGCGCTTCGAGGCGAGGTCCTTGGCGAGGCGGACGAGGTCCTCGGCGCGCTGCTTGTCGAGGAGCTTCTCGAGATAGAGGATGCCGTTCTCGAGCTGCACGTCGAGGTTCGCGTCGGCGATCTTCATGGTGCCGAGGAGGGAGCGATCGGGAGCGGAGCGGATCCGGTAGGCCTGCCCCACGGAGCCGCGCAGCGCCGTGACCCGCTGCTCCGCGACGCGGACCTGCCCCGCCACGTTGTCGAGCGCCGTCGCCACCTCGCGCGGCCCGGCCTTGTCGCGGCGCAGCTCGCGGGCGGTCTCGCGCATGCGCTCGTGGAGGAAGCGGGTGCGCGCGTCGAGCTGCTGCGCCACCACGAGCTGGTCCGGGCTCTCCAGGAACCCGCGCGCGAAGGCGTCGAGCCGGTCCGCGAGGAGCGTCACCAGCTCCTCGAACACCTGCTTCGCCTTCTCGAGCGCCTCGCGGCGGTGCTCCGCCTCCGAGTAGATCTTGACGGAGTGCGTCTCCGAGACGCCCTTCTTCGGTCCGGAGACGACGTCGCCGTCCACGGCCTCGATCCAGTAGAGGAGGCGGTCGCCCTCGGAGAGCTTCTCCGGGCGGAGGTCGAGGTCGGCGGTGCCGCCGTCGCGGCGCGTCGAGTCGGGCTTGGCGAGGACGCGGCGACGCTCGGCGCCGTCGGGCGGCTTCACCACGAGGGCGACCTCGGTCAGGCCGATGTCGTCCTCGGCCTGCCACTCGATGCGCACGATGGCGCCCGCGTCCACCTCGACGTCGCGGTCCGGGTGCGTGATGCGCGCCTCGGGCGGCGCGTCCGGCTCGATGGCGATGGGGAGCGGCGGCCCCTCCGCGACGAGCTTTCCGCGGCCGTCGAGGAAGCGAAAGCGGTAGCTGCCGCCGCCCTCGACGACGAGGCGGCCGGCCAGATCGCGCAGGTTCTGGACGGCGAGCGAGAAGCGCTTCACGGGAGGGCCGCGGGCGCCCTTCGGCTGCGCGGCCGGCTCGCCGCCCTTCCCGGCGCGGGCGGACTCGTCCTTCCGGCCCAGGCGCGGGCGCTCCGCGGGAGCCGGAGGCTCGGCGGGAGCCCTGGGGTCGAACGACGCCGAGTGCTCGATGGCGATCTCCGCGGCCCTCACGTCCCGGTCCGCGCGCGTGCGCAGCACCACCTCCGTGCCCTTGGGAGCGCGGATCTCCCCGCCCGTCCCGGAGAGCGTGCGCGGCTCCCGCCGCATGTAGGCGGGATAGTGGTAGGTGAGCTCGATGTCCCCCGTGATGGGATCCGCCGCGGCGGCCGCCGCGCCGTGGCCCTCGGACGAGAGGATCCGGCCGTACGCCTTCACGAACCCGCCGCCGCCCCAGAGGAGCGCGATGCCGTGCAGCACGGCGACGCCGGCGAGCGCGAGGCCTCCGTGGCGCGCCCATCGATCCGGCACGGCGCCTGCGAGGTCGATGGCGCGAGCCTGCGCCGCGGTCCTGTCGACGTGCGCGTCGACGAGCGCGATGGAGTAGCGGCCCGACGCCTCGATCTCGGGCCGCTCCCGGGTGAGCTGCACCGACGACAGGAGATCGGAGCGCAGGGCGGGTGATCCGCGGGCGACGCTCCGTGCGGTCGCCTCCTCGCCCCACGCGGTGAGCACGAGATCGCGGATCGCCCATGCCACGGCGGCGAGCGCCGCAGTGAGCCCCCCGGCGAGCGCCACCGCTCGTACCCCCGAGCGGGCCCCCAGGGCCAGGGCGCACGCGCCGAGGAAGAGGGCGAGGAAGAGCGCCGCAGCGCCGAACGCCAGCGCCGCGAGCGCGACGACGCGCACCCGCCTCCTGCGCGCCCCGCCGAGGACGCGGCTGATTTCTCCGTACGCGGCGGACATCCGCTCGATCGAACCGGCTCCTCCGCCTCGAATTCCGGCGGTCTCCGGAGGATAACCTGCGGCCGCCCGGGATGCCCTCGCGCGACGCGAGGCGGCGCCCACCCGCCCCAGAGGCGGAGGCCGGGTGAGCCCAGGGGTGGATTCCCGCCCGCCACGCACCCCCCGGCATGCTAGTTTCCCGCGGGATCCCGTGAATTTCCTCACCGGAGCGCGCGTCCGTCCGATGGAAGTCGACGACCTCTCGCTGGTCACGAAGGCCAGGGCCGGCGACGCCGACGCGTTCCGCGCCCTCGTCGTCCGCTACCAGAGGAAGGTGTACGCCGTGGCGCTCGGCATCGTGAAAGACCCGGATCTCGCCTGGGACGTGGCCCAGGAGACGTTCGTGCGGGTCCATGGGCACCTGGCGGAGTTCGAGGGCAAGTCGTCCTTCTCGACGTGGCTCTTCCGGATCGCGACGCACCTCTCGATCGACGCCGTCCGCAAGGAGCGCAGCGCCCGCCGCGAGGAGCTCGACGACGTGACCGAGGCCGACGTCGCCGAGGCGGGCGAGGGCATCCTCTCGACGGGGCTCGGAAACGATCCGCGGGAGAACGCGCTCCGCCGCGAGCTCTCCGGCAAGATCGCGGAGGCGCTCGAGACGCTCCCCGAGAAGCACCGCACGATCCTCGTGCTGCGTGAGGTAGAAGGGCTCTCGTATGAGGAGCTGGCCGAGCGGCTCGGGATCCACAAGGGCACCGTGATGAGCCGGCTCTTCCACGCGCGGAAGAAGATGCAGGCGGCACTCCGCCGCTACGCCGGGAAGAGGGGCCCGGCCGAGGAGCAGGAACCATGAAGGAGTGCGTCCTCTTCGCCCCCATGATCGGCGCCCGCCCCGGCGAGCTCACCGCCGGCGAGTCGAAGGCCCTCGACGCGCACCTCTCGTCGTGCTCCGCCTGCCGCGGCGTGGCGCGCAGCGCGGAGACCTTCGACGGGCTCGTCGGCGAGGCGCTGCTCGCGCGCGCCAGCGTGCGCGACTTCGCGCCCTTCGTGGACGGCGTCCTGGCGCGGATCGAGGGCGCGCCCCGGAGGAGCGCCGGCTTCCTCTCCTGGCTCCACGGTCACCGAAGGGCCGCCGTGGCGTCGCTGGCC
>DATDDC010000355.1:0-13800 GCA_036523995.1 Anaeromyxobacter sp. | reverse complement strand
GCAGCAGACCCCGCCGCCCAGCCCGCCGCCCTCGTGGGCGCAGGGGCGAGGGACGGACCAGGCGGCCTCGCCGCTCGCGCCGCACGTTCCGGCGCTCACGGCGAAGGCGGCGAAGGACATCCCCATCGACCGCGTGAAGCTCCCCAGGGGATTCAAGATCGAGGTCTGGGCGGAGGGCCTCGCCAACGCGCGGTCCATCGCCGTCGGCAAGAAGGGCACGGTGTTCGTCGGTACGCGCCTCGTCGACCGCGTCTACGCCGTCGTCGACAAGGGCGGGACGCGCGAGGTCAAGGTCGTGGCGAAGGGCCTGCACCGGCCGAACGGCGTGGCGTTCAAGGACGGGGCGCTCTACGTCGCGGAGCTCTCCCGCATCCTGCGCTTCGACGCCATCGAGGACCACCTCGACGACCCGCCGGCGCCCGCGGTCGTATACGACAAGCTGCCCAAGGACGAGCCGCACGGCTGGAAGTTCCTGGCCGTGGGCCCGGACGAGAAGCTCTATTTCAACATCGGCGCGCCCTGCAACATCTGCATGCCGCCGCCCACCAACGCGCAGATCGTCCGCGTGAACCTCGACGGCAGCGGCTTCGAGACGTTCGCCCGCGGCATTCGCCAGGTGGTGGGCTTCGACTGGGACCCGCGCACGAAGCAGCTCTGGTTCACCGAGAACCAGCGCGACTGGCTCGGCGAGGACCAGCCGCAGGACAAGCTCAACCGCGCCGAGAAGGCCGGCCTGAACTTCGGCTTCCCCTACTGCCACGGCGGCGAGATCCTCGACCCGGAGCTCGGCAAGGGCCACAAGTGCAGCGAGTTCAGGGGGCCCGCCGCCAAGGTCGGGCCGCACACCGCGCCGCTCGGCATGCGCTTCTACACGGGCTCGATGTTCCCGAAGGAGTACAAGGGCCGCATCCTCATCGCCCTTCACGGATCGTGGAACAAGACGCAGAAGTCCGGATACAAGCTGCTCATGGCGACGCCGACCGCGGACGGGCACGCCAAGGTGGAGACCTTCGCCGAGGGCTGGCTCCAGGGGAACGAGTTCTGGGGACGGCCCGTGGACGTGCAGGTGATGCCGGACGGCGCGCTCCTCGTGTCCGACGACTGGAACGGCGCCCTGTACCGCATCTCCTACGGAACGTGATCGCGCTCCTGGCGGTCCTGGCGGGCGCGGCCGGCGCGGCCGCTGCGCCTCCGGCCCCGCCCCGGTCCGAGGCCTGCGCGGAGTGCCACGGGGCGGCCGGCAACCCCGCGGACCCGGCCGTCCCCTCGCTCGCGGGGCAGCAGCGCGCCTACCTCTCGCTCCAGCTCGTCCAGTACCGCGAGCAGCGGCGAGAGGACGCGCAGATGTCGCCCTTCGCGCAGGGGCTGAGCGACGCCGAGATCGAGGAGCTCGCCGCCTTCTACGCCGCGCAGCGGCCCACGGGCGGGCGGCGCCCCATCGCTCCCGCGAAGCTCGCCTCCGGGCGGAAGGTGCTGCGGGCGAACCACTGCGATTCGTGCCACCTGCCCGATCTCACGGGGCAGCGGCACGTCCCCCGCCTGGCGGGGCTTCACTACGAGTACCTGCTCAAGGAGATGCGCGGGTTCAAGGCGCAGACGCGCGCCGACCTCGACGGCAGCATGACGATGGCCGCGCAGACGCTCTCGGACCGGGACATCGAGGACGTCGTGGCGTACATCGCGAGCCTGCCGGCGGATCCACCGGCCGCGAGCCCCGGCGGCGCGCGGCCCCGGCGGTGAGGCGGGCGCGGAAAGCTCGGCGCGCCGGCGGGGCGCCCCGGACGGCGAGGCCGCTCGGGCTCGGACCGCGCGTCCTCATCCGGCGGGTCACGCGCGGCGACCGCGCCGAGCTCCTCGCCATGAACCGCGCCAGCCGCGCCTTCCACCACCCCTGGGCGTTCCCGCCCGACACGCCGGCGGCCTTCGAGAGATACGCGGCGCGCTTCGCGTCGCCCGATTTCGTCCAGCTCGCGGTCTGCCGCCGCGAGGACGGCGCCATCGCCGGCATCGTGAACGTGAGCCACATCGTGCGGGGCGCCCTCCGCAGCGCCTACCTCGGGTACTACGGCAACGCCGCGCTGGCGGGCCGCGGCCTCATGGCGGAGGGGCTCTCGCTCGTGGTGCGGCACTGCTTCGGCCCCCTCGGCCTGCATCGCGTGGAGGCGAACATCCAGCCGGGGAACCGCGCCTCGCGGATCCTGGTCCGGCGCCTCGGGTTCACGCGGGAGGGCTTCTCGCGGCGCTACCTCGAGATCGGCGGCCGCTGGCGCGACCACGAGCGCTGGGCGCTCCTCGAGGAGTACTTCCGCGCTCGCGGGCCGACCGGTGGAAGGGAGAGGAGGCCCCGGGTCCGCGGGGCCTCCTCGGAGCGGAGGGCGCGCGAGGTGCCTCCGCGCGTCCGGCGAGCGTCTAGCCCTGCGCGTGGGCCTGCTTCAAGGCCTTGATGTCGAGCTTGTCCATCTGGAGCATCGCCTTCATGACGCTCCGGGCCTTGGCCGGGCTCCTGTCGCCGAGGAGCTGACCCAGCACCGTCGGGACGATCTGCCAGGACAGGCCGAACCTGTCGCTGAGCCAGCCGCACCTGTTCTTCTCTCCGCCCTGGGAGAGCTTCTCCCAGAGCTCGTCCACCTCCTCCTGCGTCTCGCAGTTCACGACGAACGAGATGGCCGGGGAGAACCTGTACTGCGGGCCGCCGTTCAGCGCGATGAACTCCTGCCCGAAGAGCTGGAACGTCGCGGTCATCACGGTGCCCTTGGGCCCCGGCCCCTCGTCTCCGTACCGGGTGATGGTCCCCATCTTCGAATTCTTGAAGAGGGACGTGTAGAACCTCGCCGCCTCCTCGGCCTGGGTGTCGAACCACAGGAACGGGCTGATCTTCTGCATGTGCCTTCTCCTCCCTGAGCGAAGGGTGTACCGAGGACGGCTCGCCGGCGCGCGGTCTCCTCGAGCGCGTCCGGAGGAGGGACGGCCGCGGCCGGCCCGGATCATCGGAACCCAGGCGGGGCGCGGCGGAGCGGGCGGCCGTCGTGCCGCGGGCCTAGCGCGCGGCGGCGAAGAGCGGCAGGCGCGCGCTCTCGTGCGCGAGCAGCCAGCGCTTCCGCTCGAGGCCGCCGGCGTAGCCGGTGAGCGTTCCGTCGGCGCCGATCACGCGATGGCACGGCACCGCGATGGCGATGGGGTTCCGCGCATTCGCGAGCCCGACGGCGCGTGCCGCGCGCGGCACGCCGAGCCTCGCCGCGAGCGCGGAGTACGTCCGCGTCTCGCCCGCCGGGATCTCGCGGAGGGCCGCCCACACCCGCCGCTGGAAGCCCGTGCCGCCGCCGTCCACGGGGACGTCCGCGAGCGCGTCCAGCTCGCCCGCGAAGTACGCCCGTGCACGCGAGGTGAAGCCCTGCGGATCGGCCACCCGGCGGAGGGCCGCGCCCTCTCCGAACCGGGCGCGCAGGCGCCGCGCCAGGTCGTCGAGCCCCTCGAAGTCGAGGGCGCACAGCGCACGGCCGTCGGACGCCAGGGAGACGGGGCCGATGGGGGACGGAAACGAATCGACGAGCAGGATCATCGCGACGCTCTCCTTCCAGGCTTCGCGGGCCGCGCGGAGGACGCGCCCGCATTCCAGAGATGCTCGGCCGCATAGGCGCGCCAGGGGCGCCACGCCTCGGCGCGCCGCGCCAGCTCGGCCGCCGTCGGCCGCACGCCCCCTCGCGCCATGGCGCGCAGGAGCCCGAGATCGGAGGCCGGGAACGCATCGGGCTCCCGGAACGCGCGCATCGCCACGTACTGTGCGGTCCACGGTCCGATGCCGGGCAGCGCCGCGAGCCGCTCGACCGTCGCGTCGAGCTCGGCCGTCGGCCGGAGGAGCGATGGGTCCTCGAGGACGGCCCTCGAGAGCGCCGCGATCGCCGCCGCCCGGGCCCGGGGCAGGCCGACGCCGTCGAGCGGGGCCTTGGCGAGCCGCTCCGGGCCGGGGAAGGCGAGCCCGGGGCGCGCCCCGGGGACGCGCTGCCCGTGTGCCTCGGCGATGCGACCGGCGATGGTGCGCGCGGCGGCGACGCTCACCTGCTGCCCGAGGATGGCGCGGACCGCGAGCTCGAACTGGTCCCACGCGCCCGGCACGCGCAGCCCGGGCCGCGCCCGCACGAGCGGCGCGAGGTCCCGATCGCGGGCGAGGTGGGCGTCGATGGCGCCCGCGTCCGCGTCGAGATCGAAGAGGCGCCGGATCCGCCCCACCACCGCGGGGAGCGCAGCGACGCGGGAGATGCGGATGCTCGCGAGGAGCTGGCTCGCCCCGGGGAGGGGGCGGACCGCGACGCTTCCCGCGGCATCGTCGAGCGCGAAGGCGCGCCGGTACTCGTCGCCCTCGACCTCCTCCACGCCCGGGATGGCCCGGGCCGCGAGGAACGCCAGCATGGGCGGCCACGGGTACGGCGTCGTGCAAGCGAGCCGGAGCGCGATGCTCCCGTCCGCGGGCGCCGCGGCCGCCGCGCGGCGGAGCTCCCGGGGAGCGCGGTCGAACGTCCGCCGCATCACGTCGTTGAAGCGCCGCACGCTGCCGAAGCCGGATGCGAGCGCCACCTCCGCGACGGGCATCGCCGTCTCCGCGAGGAGCCGCTTCGCGAAGAAGACGCGCTGCGCCTGCGCCACCGCGATCGGGGGAGCGCCCACGTGCAGCGCGAAGAGCCGGCGCAGGTGCCTCCCTCCCACGCCGAGGCGCTCCGCCAGCGCCTCCACGTCGTCGTCCTCGCGCCACGCTCCCTCGGCGATGAGCGCGAGCGCGCGCGACACGGTGTTCGCGGTCCCGCGCCACCCCGCCAGGCCGGGCGCGAGCTCCGGCCGGCAGCGCAGGCAAGGGCGGAACCCCGCCGCGTGCGCCGCGGCCGCGCTGCGGTAGAACACGCAGTGCTCGGCGCGTGGAGGGCGGGCCGGGCACACCGGCCGGCAGAAGATGCCGGTCGAGACGACCGCCGTGTAGAAGCGCCCGTCGAAGCGCGCGTCGCGCGCGCGCATCGCGCGGTAGCACGCCTCCCGATCCAGCTCCGGCTCGCGCAGCTCCCGGTCTCGCTCCGCCTCGCGCATCGCGTCCGTCGTCACGCGGTGGATCCTGGGGCGGCGCCCGGCGGATTTCTAGCCGTTTTCGGACGTCGATGCGGAAGGCCGGGCCGCAGGGCGGGAGCGCGTCCGGACCGGGCCCTCTAGGCCCTTACGGGTCCTTCTGCGCCGTGCGCGCCACTCTAATGAAGGGAGCGCGCTAGAAAAGGCGTTCGCCCGTGGGTGACGTGGCCACCGCACGAGCCGGCGCTCGTCCGTGGCTTCGAACGCCGCCCCGGCCTGAGAGGGTTTCCATCATGGCGAGCGATCTCCGTGGACCGAAGGCCATCAGCCGCGAGCAGGTGCTCACCCCGGCGGAGCTCAAGCCGGGCTTCAACTGGAGCCGCCCCATCCCCGCGCCCGGACACTCGAGCGTGGACTTCGAGGAGCGCGTCGACTTCAGGCGCCTGCACGGCTACCGGCTCGGCCGCGCCCGCCAGGCGCTGGCGAGCTCCCAGCTCGGCTCCGTCCTCTGCTTCGACAACAACAACATCCGCTACCTCACGAGCACGGTCATCGGGGAGTGGTCGCGCGACAAGATGTGCCGCTTCGCGCTCCTCACCGGAAACGGCGAGCCCTGGCTCTGGGACTTCGGCTCCGCGGCGGTGCATCACCGCCTGTACGCGCCCTGGCTCCCCAGGGACCATTGCCTCGCCGGCATGGTGGGCCTGCGCGGATCGGTGCCGCCCGAGGCCGGCCTCTTCAAGCGCGCGGCCCAGGAGATCAAGTCCATCCTGAAGGAGCAGGGCGTCGCCGGCATGCCCATCGGCCTCGACATCGCAGAGCTGCCGATGCTCTTCGCGCTGCAGGAGGCGGGCCTCGAGGTCCGGGACGCTCAGCAGACGATGCTCGACGCCCGGCAGATCAAGAACCAGGACGAGATCGTCCTCCTCAACATGTCCGCGGCCATGGTGGACGGCGTCTACCAGGTGATCGCCGACGCCCTGAAGCCCGGCAAGCGGGAGTGCGACATCGTCGCCCTGGCCAACAAGACGCTCTACGAGATGGGCTCGGACGACGTGGAGGGCATCAACGCCATCGCCGGCGAGCGCTGCAGCCCCCACCCGCACAACTTCACCGACCGCATCATCCGGCCCGGCGACCAGGCCTTCTTCGACATCATCCAGTCGTTCACCGGCTACCGCACCTGCTACTACCGCACCTTCAACGTGGGGCGCGCCACGGACGCGCAGCGGGACGCCTACAAGAAGGCGCGCGGCTGGATGGACGCCGCCATCGAGCTCGTCCGGCCGGGCGTCACGACCGACAAGATCGCCGCCTGCTGGCCCAAGGCGGAGGAGTTCGGGTTCGCGAACGAGATGGAGGCGTTCGCCCTCCAGTTCGGGCACGGCCTGGGCCTCGCGCTCCACGAGCGGCCCATCATCAGCCGCCTCGTCTCGTTCGACCGGCCCATGGCGCTCGAGGAGGGCATGGTCTTCGCGCTCGAGACCTATTGCCCCGCGACCGACGGACACTCGGCGGCGCGCATCGAGGAGGAGGTCGTGGTGACGAAGGACGGCTGCCGGGTGCTCACGCTCTTCCCGGCCGAGGAGCTGTTCGTAGCCAATGCCTACTGACATCGACCAGACCACGCGGCTCGCCCTCTACCGCCGCCAGGTGGAGATCCGCGTCCTCGAGAAGCGGGCCTACGATCTCTTCCTGCAGAACCTCGTGAAGGGCACGAGCCACCTCTCCCTGGGGCAGGAGGCGGTGGCCGCCGGCTTCGCCGTGGCGATGCGCGCGGACGACTACACCTTCTGCACCTACCGGGGCCACGCGCACACGCTCGCGCGCGGCGCTCCCATGTTGGGCGTCCTGGGCGAGCTCATGGGCCGGAGCGCCGGGCTCATGGGCGGCAAGGGCGGCTCGATGCACCTCACCAGCGTCGAGCACGGGGCCATGGGCTCCTACGCCATCGTCGGCGCGCACCTGCCGGTCGCCGCCGGCGCCGCGTGGTCGGCGCAGTACCGCGGCACGGGCCAGGTGGCGGTCTGCTTCTTCGGCGACGGCACGACGAACATCGGCGCCTTCCACGAGGCGCTGAACCTCGCGGCGGTCTGGAAGCTGCCGGTCGTCTTCGTGTGCGAGAACAACCAGTACATGGAGTACACGCCCATCCAGAGCGTGACCGCGGTCGAGCATCCGGCGGCGGACCGGGCGCGCGCCTACGGGCTCGATCCCGTCCTCATCGACGGCAACGACGCGGACGTGGTCTACCGCGCGGCGAGGGAGGCCATCGCCAGGGCGCGGGGGGGCGGTGGGCCCTCGCTCGTCGAGGCCGAGACGTACCGCTACAGCGGCCACTCCCGCGCCGACCCCGGCGCGTACCGGCCGCCGGGCGAGCTCGAGGCCTGGACGAAGAAGGACCCGCTGGCGCTCTACCGGCGCCGCCTGCTCGACCTCGGGTTCGCCGAGAGCGCGCTCGCGGACGTCGAGCGCGCCGTCGAGCGCGCCGTCGACGAGGCCACCGAGGGCGCCAGGGCCTCGCCGCCTTCGCCGCTCGACGTGATCGAGAAGGACGTCTGGGCGGATGGGGGGTCGGCGTGGCGCAACTGACCTATCGCGAGGCGGCGGCCGCGGGCATCGCGCAGGAGATGGCGCGCGACGAGCGGGTCGTGTTCCTCGGCGAGGACGTCGCCGCCGCCGGCGGCGTCTTCAAGGCCACGGGCGGCCTGCTCCAGCGCTTCGGCGCGAAGCGAGTCCGCGACACGCCCATCTCCGAGCAGGCCATCATCGGCGCCGCCATGGGCGCGGCCATGACCGGCCTCATCCCCATCGCCGAGATCATGTTCTCCGACTTCCTGGCCGTGTGCTGGGACATGATCGCGAACCAGATCGCGAAGACCCGCTACATGACGGCGGGACAGGTCTCGCTCCCGCTCGTCATCCGCACCGCCAACGGCTCGGGGGCGCGCTTCGGCGCCCAGCACTCCCAGAGCGTCGAGAGCTGGGCCATGGCCGTGCCGGGACTCAAGGTCGTGGCGCCCTCCACCCCGGCCGACGTGAAGGGCCTGCTCGCCGCGGCGGTCCGCGATCCGGATCCCGTCCTCTTCTTCGAGCACAAGGGGCTCTACGCGACGCAGGGCGAGGTGCCCGACGGCGAGCACGTCGACCGCCTCGGCACGGCCAGGGTGCTGCGCACGGGGAGCGACGTCACCGTGGTGGCGCTCGCCGCCATGGTGCCGCGGGCGCTGCAGGCGGCGGAGCGCCTCGAGAAGGAGGACGGCATCTCCGCGACGGTGGTCGACCTCCGCTCGCTCGTGCCGCTCGACACGCAGACGCTCCTGGCCGAGACGAGCCGGACCGGGCGCCTGTACACGGTCGAGGAGAACCCCCGGCTGTGCGGGTGGGGCGCGGAGATCGCCGCCATCGCGGCCGAGGAGTGCTTCTACGACCTCGACGGCCCCATCGTGCGCATCACCACGCCGCACGTGCCCCTGCCCGCCGCCGACGCGCTCGAGGACGCGACCGTCCCCACGGTCGAGCGGATCGTCGAGACCATCCGCAGGACGGCCGGCTGATGGACGTGGTGATGCCACAGCTCGGCGAGACCGTGAAGCAGGGCACGGTCGCGGTCTGGCGGAAGAAGGTGGGCGACCGCGTCGAGAAGGACGAGCCGCTCTTCGAGGTCAGCACCGACAAGGTCGAGACGGACATCCCGGCGCCGGCAGCCGGCGTCCTCTCCGCCATCCTCGTTCCGGAGGGGGAGACCGTCCCGGTCGGCACGAGGCTCGCCGTCATCGAGGTGGCGGGCGAGGTCCGGAGCGCGCCCTCCGCGGCGGCCCCCGCCACGCCCGTCGCGACGGGCGCGGCACCGCCTCCGGCCCCGGCGGCCAGACCCGCGCCGCCCTTCCGCCGCGAGGAGGGCGGCCCGCGGCTCTCCCCGGTCGTGCGCCGGCTCCTCGACGAGCACCACCTCGATCCCGCCGCCGTCACGGGAACGGGGGCCGACGGGCGCATCACGCGCGACGACGTGCTCGCCCATGTCGCGCGCACCCAGCGTGAAGCGACGCCTGCGGCCGGCGACGCTACCGTCGTCCCCATGAACCGCATCCGCAGGCTGACCGCCGAGCGCACCGCGCGCTCGGTGGCGGTGAGCCCCCACGTGCTGCAGGCGGTCGAGGTCGACTTCTCCGCGGTCGACGCGGCGCGGAGGGCGAGCGCCGACGCGTGGAAGTCGTCGGAGGGGTTCTCCCTCACCTACCTGCCGTTCGTGGCGCGCGCGGTCTGCGAGGCGATCGGCGAGTTCCCGCACGTCAACGCGAGCGTCCGCGGGGAGAGCCTGCTCGTGCACCCTCACGTGAACCTGGGCGTCGCCGTCGATCTCGGCTTCGAGGGCCTCGTCGTCCCCGTGGTGAAGCACGCCCAGCGGAGAACCTTGGGCGAGCTGGCGCGCGAGCTGCGCGCGCTCGCCGAGAAGGCGCGGCGCCGCGCCCTCTCGCCCGACGACCTGGCGGGAGGCACGTACACGCTCTCCAACAGCGGGCCCTTCGGCACGCTCCTCACCGCCCCCATCATCCAGCAGCCGCAGGTGGCGATCCTCTCGACCGACGGCGTGCGCAAGAGGCCGGTGGTCGTCGAGGGGCCGGACGGCGACGCCGTCGTCGTCCACCCGGTCGGCGTGCTGGCGCAGTGCTTCGATCACCGCGCCTTCGACGGAGCCTACTCGGCGGCGTTCCTGAAGCGGGTGAGGGAGATCCTCGAACGGCGCGACTGGAGCGCGGAGCTCACATGACGACACCTGATCTGAAGAAAGATCGCCTGGGATGGATCGGCACCGGCCGCATGGGCTTCGCCATGGCGGCCCGCCTGGCCAGGGCGGGATGCGACGTCCTCGTCTACAACCGCACCCGCGCCAAGGCCGAGCCGCTGGCGAAGGAGGGGGCGCGCATCGCCGATCGGATCTCGGAGCTGGCCGACCGCGACATCGTCTTCGTCATGGTCTCCACCTCCGACGACCTGAAGGAGGTCGTCACGGGCCCGGACGGCCTCCTGGCCGGCTCCGGCCGCCGGCCGCGCGTCCTCGTCGATTGCTCGTCCATCTCGCTCGAGGCCTCGGCCGAGGTGCGCGAGGCGCTGCGCGCCAGGGGGATCGAGCTCCTCGCGGCGCCCGTCAGCGGCAACGCGAAGGTGGTCAAGTCCGGCAAGCTCGCCATCGTGGCCTCGGGGCCCAGGAAGGTCTTCGACGAGGTCTCGCCCTACCTCCTCGCCATCGGCCAGGGCGCGAGCTGGGTGGGCGAGGGCGAGCTCGCTCGCATCGTGAAGATCTGCCACAACGTCTTCCTCGGCGTCGTCATCCAGTCGCTCGTCGAGATCACCGTGCTCGCCCAGCGGGCCGGCGTGCCGCGCCACGCCTTCCTCGACTTCATGAACAAGAGCGTCCTCGGCTCCGTGTTCTCGCGCTACAAGACGCCTGCCCTCGTGAACCTCGACTTCTCCGTGACGTTCACGCCGGAGCTCCTGCGCAAGGACCTGGACCTGGGGCTCGAGGCGGGACGCGAGCTCGGGGTCCCGCTCCCGCTCGCCTCCCTCACGCGCGACATCGTCCAGACCCTCATCGGGAACGGCCTCGGCGACGGCGACTTCGCGAAGCTCATCGCGCTCCAGGCGAGGGCCTCCGGCCTGGAGCTGAAGCCGGAGAACGTCGCGGTGAGCGACGGGCTCTCCTGAGGCGAAGGCAGGTCAACACGGGATGGAGTGAAGCGCCATGAGAACGAACGCGATCGTCGTGAGCTGGATCGGCAGCGCGTGCCTCGCGCTCGCGGCCGGAGGATGCGCCCCGGCGCAGGGCCGGGCGTCCGCCGCGGCGCCGAGCCGGTCGCCCCCGAGGACGTTGCGCGTCATCGCCTTCGAGGGGGGGCACAACCTTCCCATCTGGGCGGCGCAGCGGCAGGGCTTCTTCGAGGAGGACGGCGTCCAGGTGGCGCTGACGTTCACGCCGACCTCGACGTTCCTCATCTCGAGCCTGTTCGACGGCACGCAGGACCTCGGGGTCGCGAGCATCGACAACGTCATCGCCTACCAGGAAGGGCAAGGCGAGACCAAGATCCCCGAGAACCCCGACCTGGCCGCGATCTTCGGCGGAGACGACGGGTTCCTCACGCTCGTCACCGCGCCGCCGGTGAAGAGCTTCGAGGACCTGCGCGGGAAGACGCTCTCGGTCGACGCCATGACGACGGGGTTCGCCTTCGTGCTCCGGGAGATGCTCCACCGGCACGGCCTCACCGAGTCCGACGTGAAGTTCGAGAAGGCGGGCGGGACCGGGAACCGCTTCCGCGATCTCATGGCCGGCAAGCACGACGGCACGCTCCTGCGCACCCCCTTCGACCTCCTCTCGAAGGACCGGGGGTTCCACGTGCTCGAGACGGGGGCGGGGGTGGGTCCGTACCTGGGCACCGTCGGCCTGGTGCGGCGCTCCTGGGCGCGCCAGAACGAGGCGGCGCTGGTCGGGTTCCTCGCCGCCTACCATCGCGGCCTCGAGTGGCTCTTCGACCCGAAGAACCGCGAGGCCGCGGAGGCGCTCCTCGCGGCGAACATCAAGGGGATGACGCCGGAGTTCGCGAAGCGCTCCTGCGACGTGCTGCTCTCGCCGCAGGGCGGCCTCTTCCGCGACATGGCGCTCGACCCCGCGCGCATCCGGACGGTCCTGGCGCTGCGGAGCAAGTACGCGGAGCCGAAGAAGTCGCTCGACGATCCGTCGAGGTACGTCGAGGCGAGCTATCTGCAGAAGGCGCTCGCCCACGGCCCCGCGCCCTCGCGTCCCTGATCATCCCCTGGCAGCGCGCGCAGCGGTCCGGCGCGCCGGGCTTCACGGAGCGTCGAAGGGGTGGCGGCGTCTACGGGCTCTCGCCGGCGGAGACGATGAGCGCCCTCGAGTCCTCGAGCCCTCGGTCGTCGGTGACCGTCAGCGTCGCCGCGTAGAGGCCCGGCTGGACGTACTCGTGGCAGGGCCGGAGCTCGGAGGTCGCGCCACGCCCATCTCCGAAGTCCCACCAGATGGCGAGCGGCCTTCGCTCGAGGTGGTGGCTCTCCGAGGCGTCGAAGCAGACCCGCAGGGGCACGGGCCCCCGGTCGACGTCCGCGGTGGGCACCGCCACCGGCCCCTCCCCCGACGGCTGCCGCGGGTCGTCCGCCGCCGCGGGCGGCGGGAACCCCTGCGTGAACGCCGCCACGAGAATGAAGACGCCTCGCTTCACGGCGACCTCGTCCCCGGATCATATTCAATGACGTGAAGCCGCTCCACCTCGGTGCTAGGCTCCCCCGCCACCGGAGCCTTGGCCGCGTGGATCGCGAGGGAACGCGATGGACAAGACGGAACTCGACTACGAAGCGTTTGGCCGGCTGGTCGATCTGTGGAGCAAGGAAAACCCCATCAAGACGACGAAGCTGCAGGTTCTACTGGCCGTCAACGCCGGCCTCGTCTCTTTCATCCATCTCGCCGGGGGCGGTCTGAGCCGCAGCAACCTGTGGCTGCTCATCGCCGGAGCGGTGGTCTCGCTGGTGTGGACGCTCTCGATCGGACGGACGGTGCTGTTCCAGAAGGTGTGGCAGGTGAAGATCGAGACCATCGCCAGGCGGTATCCCGAAGATCCGCGGTTCCAGATCCTGCAGACCGACGAGACCGAGCGGCAGATGAAAGGCTGGCTCAAGGTGCTGGGCGGAGTGTCCTCCAAGTACTACCTGCTCGCGTCTCCGCTCGTCTTCTGTGCGGGCTGGCTCCTGGCCACGCTGTACGTGCTTTCGCGCCCCGCCTGAGCTCCTCCGGCGAATCCGCCGCCGCTCGACCCGACCTGCCCGCCTCTCCGTGGAGGGCGCCGGGCCGCGCTCCACGTTGGCACCCGCGCTGCACCCTTTCCACTGCGCGAGCCGACGCGACGGATCTCCCGAAGCTTTCGCCGAGATTCCCGAGCGGTGTGGGCCGCCGGCCACGCGGGGCCGTCGACGGCCGGACACGGCCGCGGAGGAGCCATGTACGACGTCGTCATCGTCGGGGCCGGGCCGGCGGGCGCCACGCTGGCGCGGCTCGTCGGGCGGAGCCGGCGCACGCTCCTCCTCGAGCGCCGGCCGCTTCGCGCCGGAGCGCTCGGCGCGCGCGAGGCGAAGTGCTGCGGCGGCCTCCTCGCTCCCGACGCGCAGCGGGCGCTCGCGGCGCTCGGCCTGGGCCTCCCGCGCGAGGTGCTGGTCGGACCGCAGCTCTTCGCGGTGCGCGCCATCGACGTGGCGAGCGGCCGGGAACGGCACTACCAGCGCTCGTACGTGAACGTCGACCGCGGGCGCTTCGACGCGTGGCTGCGATCGCTCGTCCCGCCGGAGGTCGAGGCACGCTCCGGGGCCCGCTTCGTCGCGCTCCGGGACGAAGGCGAGGACGGGGTCGCCGTGGAGGTGGAGGCGCCCGGCGGCCGCACCCTCGAGCGCGCGCGCCTGGTCGTCGGCGCGGACGGCGCCGCGTCGAGCGTGCGCCGCCAGGCATCGCCGGGCGCGCCCGAGCCCGTGACGTATCTGGCGGTGCAGGAGTGGTTCGAGGCCCGCCGGCCCGACCCGTGCTTCACCGCCGTGTTCGACGCCGCCGTCACCGACTTCTACGGGTGGGTCATCCCCAAGGCCGATCGGATCGTCGTGGGCGCGGCGCTGCGCCCCGGCCCCGGGGCGCTCACCCGCTTCACGCGCCTGGTGCGGACCCTCGCCGACGTCGGCATCCGGTTCGGGCGCTCCCTG
>DATDDC010000354.1:0-22257 GCA_036523995.1 Anaeromyxobacter sp. | reverse complement strand
CCCCTGGCGCGCGCTCCTCGCCGCGTGGACGCTCGGCCTCGCCGCCGCGGCGCTGCGCGCGCTGCTCACCCCCGGCCCCGACGCGGTCCAGCTCGCCGGCCACGCGCTCCCGCTCTCCGCCGCGGGCGTCGCGCAGGGGCTCCTCGTCCTCTCGCGCGTGCTCGCCTCGACACTCGTCGCCGCGTGGGTCACCTCCACCACGCCATTCCCGCAGCTCGTGGCCGCGCTCGCCTGGGCGCGCGTCCCGCCGCCCCTCCTGGACCTCCTCCTCCTCGCCCACCGGAATCGCCACGCGCTCGCCGACACGCTCGAGACCATCCGCTGCGCGCAGGCGATGCGCCTCGGCTACGTGGGGCTGCGCCGCGTCGTCGCGTCGGCGGGCGTCCTCGCCGGCGCCGCCGTGTGCCGCGCCATCGACCAGGCGGGCGCGACGGCCGAGGCGATGCAGCTCCGCGGAGATCGCGGCGCGGCGGCGCTCGTGATCCCCGAGCGCTCCGCCGCGGCCGACGCGCTCGTCGTCGGATGCGGCACGGCGGCGATCGTCGCGAGCGCCGCGCTCGCCTGGGGAGCGCCGTGGTAACGGCCGCCCTGAGCCTGCGCGCGGAGGCGGTCGGCCACCGGCGCGAGCGCCCGGCGATCCGCGAGCTGCGGCTCGACGTCGCCGCTGGAGAGCGGGTGGCGCTCCTGGGCGGGAACGGCGCCGGGAAGACCACCGTCCTCAAGGCCGCCGTCGGCCTGTTACCGGCGTGGGGCGGATCGCTGCGCATCTTCGGCCGGGAGGTGCGGGCGCCGCGCGACGCCGTCCTCGCCGGCGCCGGGCTCCTCTTCCAGAACCCGAACGACCAGCTCTTCGGATCGACCGTGCTCGAGGACGCCTGCTTCGGTCCCGCGAACCAGGGCGCGTCGCCGGACGAGGCGCGCCGCCGCGCGCGCGCCGCGCTGGCGCGCACCGGCCTCGCGGCGCTGGAGGACAGGCTCATCGAGGCGCTCAGTTTCGGCGAGCAGCGCCGCGCCTGCCTCGCCGGGATCCTGGCGATGGCGCCGCGGCTGCTCCTGCTCGACGAGCCGACGGCGGGGCTCGATCCCGCCGGCGAGCTCGCGGTGGTCGAACTCCTGCGCGCGATCACGGCGGCCGGGACGACCCTCGTCGCCGCCACGCACGCCGTGGATCTCGTGCCGCTGTTCGCCGAACGCGTGGTGCTGCTCGGCGGCGGGCGCGTCCTCGCCGACGGCCCGCCGCGCGAGATCTTCGCGGACGAGGAGCTGCTCGCCCGCGCCGACGTGCGCGCGCCCACCGCGACGCGGCTCTGGCGAGCGCTCTCGCAGCGCGTTCCGTCCACCGCCCCCATTGCGCTCACGATCGAGGAGGTCGCCGCATGGAACGCACCGCGATCCTAGTGCTCGGCCACGGCAGCCGTCGCGCGCGCGCCAACGCGGAGTTCGAGGCGCTGGTCGGCGGATTCCGGCGACGCCGCCCCGACCTCGACGTCGGCCACGCCTACATCGAGCTCGCGGAGCCGCTCCTCGCCGACGGCCTCGCCCGCCTCGCCGCGCGCGCCGAGCGCGTGATCGTGCTGCCGTTCTTCCTGTTCGCGGCCAGCCACCTGAAGGAGGACGTCCCGCACGCGCTCGGGGCCGCGCGCAGCGCGTTCCCCCGCGTCCGCTTCCAGGCGGCGCGCCCGCTCGGCGTCCACCGGGCAATCGTTGCGATCGCCCTCGATCACGTCCGCTCGGCGCTGCGGCCGCACGAGCCCGGCGGCGCCGTGCTCCTCGCCGTCGGGCGCGGCGCCAGCGACGCCGACGCGAACGGCGACTTCTGCAAGATGGTGCGGCTCGTCGGTGAGGCGGGAGGATTCGACCGCGCCGAGCCAAGCTTCATGGCCATCACCGCGCCTCGCTTGGAGGCGGCCGCGGAGCGGCTGGCGCTCGCCGACCCCGAGCGCGTCGTGGTCCTCCCCTACTTCCTCTTCGACGGGCTCCTCGTCGAGCAGCTGTCGGACGAGGTGCGCCGCTTCGCGGAGCGCCACCCTGGCATTGACGTTCGCGTGGCGCGCCACCTCGGCGGTGACGATCGCGTCCTCGCGCTCCTGGAGGAGCGGCTGGACGAGGTGGTGTCCAGCGGCGCTTCGCTGCCGTGCGAGGCGTGCCCGCGAAGCGCCGCGGCGTGAGCGACCCGTGTGCACCCACGCGACAGCGGCCGAGGAGCCCGAACGCCGTGCAGTGCCGCGCGTGCGCACTGGGTTCACGACCGGCGCGTGCGCGGCCGCCGCGGCGCGCGCCGCGACCCGTGCCCTGCTCCTCGGGGTGCCCGTGACGGAGATCGCCATCACATTACCGAACGGCGCGCTCGCCCGCTTCGCTGTGGCGCGCTGCGAGCGCTCCGCCGCGAGCTGCCGTTGCGGCGTCGTGAAGGACGCGGGCGACGACCCCGACTGCACGCATGGCGCGGAGATCGTGGCCGACGTGGGGCTGCGCGACGCTCCCGGCGTGGAGGTGCGCGGCGGCGTCGGGGTCGCGACGGTCACGAAGCCGGGCCTCGGGCTCGAGGTCGGCGTGCGCGCCATCAACCCCGTGCCGCGCCGCAACATCGCCGAGATGGTGACGGCCGAGCTGGCCGACGAGCGGCGCGGAGCGCTCGTCACGATTAGCGTGCCGCGCGGCGAGGAAATCGCGCGCGCCACCCTCAACGCGCGGCTCGGGCTCGTGGGCGGCATCTCCATCCTCGGCACGACCGGCGTCGTCCGCCCGTTCTCGACCTCCGCGTGGCGCGCCGCCGTGGCGCAGGCCATCGACGTCGCCCGCGCCGAGGGGCTCGAGCACCTCGTCCTCACCACCGGCGGCCGCAGCGAGCGCTTCGCCACGGCGCTGCTGCCGACCCTCTCCGAGACGGCATTCGTGCAGGCGGGGGACGACGTCGCCCTCGGCGTGCGGCACGCGGCCCGGCGCGGCGCGCGCGAGGTGACGGTGGTGGCGATGGTGGGCAAGCTCGCCAAGATGGCAGCGGGCGCGCTGGAGACCCACGTCTCGCGCTCGTGTGTCGACCTCGACTTCATGGCCGAGCTGGCTGCCCGGTGCGGCGCCTCGGCCGATCTCGTGAGCGCCATCGCCCGGGCCAACACGGCGCGGCACGCGCTCGAGCTCGCCGACGCCGCGGCGATCGCGGAGCTGCCGCAGCGACTGTGCCAGCGCGCCGCGGAGGCGCTCGCCGGGGCGGCGGGCCCGTCTGTCCGCCTGCGTGCCGCGCTGGTCGACTTCGACGGCGTGCTGCGCGCCGCGCACCCGCCCTTCCCGGAGGCGCGATGAGGGACATGCGGCAAGTCACCGCGGCCGGGCGCCGCATCGAGGAGGCGAGCTTCGCCATCATCGACGGCGAGGTGGGCGCGCACCCCTTCTCTCCCGCCGAGTGGCAGGTGGTGAGGCGCGTCATCCACGCCACCGCTGATCTCGAGTTCGCGCGCACGATAGCGTTCGGCGAGGGCGCGGTCGCCGCCGGAGTCGCCGCCCTGCGCCGCGGCGCGCCGATCCTCTGCGACGTGCACATGATCGCGGCGGGGCTCTCGCGAGAGCGGCTCGCCGGCTTCGGGTCGACCGTCTCCTGCTTTATCTCCGACGACGACGTCGTCCGCGCCGCGCGCGAGGCGGACGCCACCCGCGCCGCGCAGGCGATGCGAAAGGCGCACCGGCTGCGCCTCCTGGACGGCGGTATCGTCGCCGTCGGGAACGCGCCGACGGCGCTCGCGGCGCTGCAGCGGCTCGTCTGCGAGGAGGGGGCGGCGCCCGCGCTGGTGATCGGCGTGCCGGTCGGGTTCGTGGGCGCCGCCGAGGCGAAGGAGGCGGCCCTCGCGCTCCCGGTGCCGCACGTCGTCGCTCGCGGCCGCAAGGGCGGCACGCCGGTGGCCGTGGCAATCGTGAACGCGCTCCTCGCGCTCGCGGTGGAGGCAGAGACATGAGGCGCGCGGTGACGATCGTGGGGATCGGCGCCGACGGCTGCGCCGGGCTCTCGAGCCGCGCGGCGGGCGCCGTGGCCGCAGCGCGCGTCCTCGCCGGCGGCGCGCGCCACCTCGCCTTCTTCCCGCAGTTCGCCGGGGAACGCATCACCCTCGATAGCGACCTCGGCCGCGCCCTCGACCGCGTGGCGGAGCTGGCCGACGAGGCCCCGGTGTGCGTCCTCGCGTCGGGCGACCCGCTCTTCTTCGGCATCGGCGCGCGGTTGCTGGAGCGGATCCCGGTCGAGGACGTGGAGCTCCTTCCCCATCCTTCCTCGGTGCAGTGGGCCTTCGCGCGCGCCGGCCTCCCCTGGGATGACGCCTCGTTCCTCTCGCTCCACGGCCGCGGCCGCGAGGGGCTCGCCGCGCGCGTCCGCCGAGAGCACAAGGCGGCCCTGCTCACCGACGGCGCCCACGCGCCCCCGGCGATCGCGCGCCACCTCATCGAGCACGGCGCGCGCGACCTGCGCGCCATCCTCTGCGAGGACCTGGGCGGCCCCGGCGAGCGGGTGCGCCGCTATGCGCTCGACGAGCTGGCCTCGCTCGAGGACGTGCGCCCGCTGAACGTGGTCCTCCTCGTCCGACCCGACGGCTGGCGCCCGCCCCCGGTCATCCCGTTCCTCCCGGACGACCTGTTCGAGAAGCGACGCGGGCTCATCACGAAGCGCGAGGTGCGGCTGCTCGCGCTCGGCGCGCTCGCGCTGCGCGAGGACAGCGTGGTGTGGGACGTGGGCGCCGGGTCGGGATCGGTCGCCATCGAGGCCGCCCTCGTCGCGTGCGAGGGGCGAACCCACGCGGTGGAGGCCGATCCCGAGTGCGTCGAGCACTGCCGCCACAACGCGCGGACACACGGCGCCGACAACGTTCGCGTGGTCGCCGGGCGCGCTCCGGAGGCCCTGGGCGGGCTCGAGACCCCGGACGCCGTCTTCGTGGGCGGCAGCGGAGGAGAGCTCGCCTCCATCCTCGAGGTCGCCGCCGGGCGGCTCGCGCCCGGCGGGCGCCTCGTCGTGAGCGCCGTCACCTTCGAGACGCTTGAGGAGGCGCGGCGGGCGCTCGGCGTGCTCGGGCTGGGCCACGAGATCACGCTGGCGAGTCTCGCGCGCTCGTCGCCCATTGCGGGCCGCACCCGGCTCGAGCCGCTCTCCCCCGTCCACCTCCTCTGCGCTACGAAGCCGGCGGGAGGCGCGCGATGAGCGCGAGACTCTACGGCGTGGGCGTCGGGCCCGGCGCGCCCGACCTCCTCACGCTGCGCGCAGCGGCGGTGCTGCGCGAGGCGGCCGTGGTCGCGGCGCCGCGCCGCTCCACGGCCGACGCGTCCGTGGCCTTGCGCATCGCGCGCGAGGCGGTGGGGGAAATCGCTGGGCAGGAGACGCTCCTCCTCGAGTTTCCCATGACGCGCGACCCCGAAATCCGCCGCCACGCGCGCGAGAAAGCCGCGCGCGATATCGCGGAGCGGCTCGGGCAGGGGCGCTCCGTGGCCTTCGTGACGGAGGGCGATCCCCTCCTCTACAGCACCTTCCTAGACCTCTTGCGCGAGGCGCCGCGCGCGTTCCCGGACGCCGCCATCGAGGTCGTGCCCGGGATCACGTCCATCACTGCCGTCGCCGCCGCCGCCCGCGTCCCGCTCGCCGACGGCGACGGCAAGCTGGCGGTCCTCCCCGCCCCGGCGGCCCTCGACGCGCTCGGCTCGCTCGCGCGCGAGTTCGACACGCTGCTGCTCCTCAAGGCTGGGCCGGTCCTGCCCGCGCTCCGCGCCGCGCTGTCGCGCGAAGGGCTCACCTCGCGCGCCCTCCTCGTGTGCGACGCGAGCACCGGGCGCGAGCGCGTCGTGCGCGACCTCGCCGCCTGCGAGGAGCGCCCGGGCTACTTTTCCACCATCGTCGTCACGCGCGGCGCGGAGGCAACGCCGTGAGGCGGGCACCCGAATTTGCGGTCCACTCCGTGACGCGCGGCGGCCTCGCCGTCGCGGCCCGACTCGGGCCGGCGCTCGGCGCGGAGCTGTACGTGCCCGAGCGGCTGCGCGCGCACGCCCCGGCCGGCGCGGTCACCTTCGGCTCAAGGATGGGCGCGTCGCTCGCGGCGAGCTTCTCCCGCCACCGCGGCCACGTCTTCGTGATGGCGGTCGGGGCGGTCGTCCGCCTGATCGCGCCGCTCCTCGAGAGCAAGTGGAAGGACCCGGCAGTCGTCTGCGTCGACGAGGCGGGCCGCTTCGCCGTCGCGCTCCTCTCGGGACACCTCGGAGGCGCGAACGCGCTGGCAGAGCGGGTGGCCGCCATCCTCGGCGCGCAGCCGGTCGTCACCACCGCGTCCGACGTCCTCGAGACGCTGTCGGTCGATCTGCTCGGGCGCGAGCTCGGCTGGACGCTCGAGGGCCCGCGGGCGAACGCGACGCGGGCGAGCGCCGCGGTGGTGAACGGCGAACCGGTCCTCCTGGTGCAGGACTGCGGGGAGCGCGACTTCTGGCCGGAGGACCGCCCGTGGCCGCCCCACGTCACCCGCGCCGAGGCGCTCGGCTCGCCCGATCCCGCGCATTTCGAGGCGCTCCTCCTCGTGACCGATCGGCTCCCCGAAGAAAGCGAGCGGCAGTGGTTCGAGCGCGCCGTCCTGTACCGGCCGCGAAGCCTCATCCTCGGCCTGGGATGCGACCGCGGGACCCCGCCCGACCTCGTCACGCGCGGCGTCGAGGCGCTCCTCGCGCGAAACCGCCTGGCTCTCGCCTCGGTTCGCGAGGTGGCCACCATCGACCTCAAGGCCGATGAGCCGGCGCTGCGCGCGATCGCGGAGCGGCTCGGCTGCCCGCTGCGCCTCTTCGGCGCCGGCGAGCTCGACGTCGCGCCGGGCGTCGAGAGCTTCTCCGAGACCGTGCGACGGCACGTGGGGACGCGCGCGGTTGCCGAGCCGGCTGCGCTCCTCGCGGCGGGCGCCCGGCGCCTCCTCGTGCCGAAGCAGATCTACACGGAGCCGGGCGCGGGCCGCTCGATGACGCTCGCCGTCGCTCGCGTGCCGCTCGAGGCGGGAGGGAAGGCCCATGTCTGAGAGCGGGACGCTCACGGTCGTCGGCATCGGGCCGGGTGCGCCGGAGCAGATGACCATCGCGGCGCGCGACGCCGTCGCGGCGGCGGACGTGGTGGTGGGCTACGCGACCTACCTCGATCTGCTCGGGCCTCTGCTCGCCGGCAAGGAGCGGGTGCCGGGCCGCATGACGGGCGAGATCCCGCGCGCGAAGGACGCGGTGGATCGGGCGCGCCGGGGCGCGCGGGTGGCGCTCGTCTCCTCGGGGGACGCCGGCATCTACGGCATGGCCTCACTCGCGCTGGAGGTGCTCCGCGACGTGGGCTGGCGGCGGGGCGACCCTCCGCGCGTCGTCGTCGTGCCGGGCGTGACGGCGCTGAGCGCGGCCGCCTCGCTCGCCGGCGCCCCGCTCGGCCACGACTTCTGCGCGATCTCGCTGTCCGACCTGCTCACGCCCTGGCTCGTCATCGCGAGGCGCCTGGAGGCGGCCGCGGCCGGCGACTTCGTGGTGGCGCTCTATAACCCGGCGAGCACGCGGCGGCGGCGCGCCCTGGAGGAGGCGCGCGCCATCCTGCTACGGCACCGGCCCGCCGCGACGCCGGTCGCGCTGGTGACCGACGCCTACCGGCGCGGGGAACGCTGCACGGTCACCGATCTCGACCACCTCCGCGAGGAGGAGGTCGGGATGACCACCACCGTCCTCGTCGGCTCGAGCCAGAGCTTCGCATTCGAGGGCCTCCTCGTGACGCCGCGGGGCTACAGCGACAAGTACGGCTGGGACGGGAGGCCGCGCCCGGGCGACCGCGCGGGCGCGCCCATCGCGCGCGGCGCGGGAGGCGAGCCATGACGGTCCACTTCATCGGCGCCGGCCCGGGCGCTCCCGATCTCGTCACCGTGCGCGGCGCGGAGCTCATCGCGCGCGCGCCGGTCGTGCTGTACGCCGGCTCGCTCGTGCCGCGCGCCATCGTCGCGCGCGCCGCGCCGGGCGCGCGCGTGCTCGACACGGCGTCTATGACGCTCGACGAGATCGTGGCGGAGATGGCGGCGGCGCACCGGGCCGGCCTGGATGTCGCGCGGGTGCACACCGGAGACCCGTGCCTCTTCGGCGCGATCGCGGAGCAGATGCGGCGGCTCGACGCGCTCGGCATCCCGTACCACGTGGTGCCGGGCGTCTCGTCGTTCACCGCCGCCGCCGCCGCGCTCCGCCGGGAGCTTACGCTCCCCGGCATCTCGCAGGCCGTCATCGTGGCGCGCGCCGCCGGGCGGACGCCGGTGCCGGAGGGGCAGCGCCTCGAGGACCTGGCGCGCCACGGCGCCACGCTCGCCGTCTTCCTGAGCGCCGGGCTCGTCGACGACGTGGTGCGGAGCCTCCTCCCCGCCTACGGCGCCGACTGCCCGGTCGCCGTCGTGCAGCGCGCGAGCTGGCCGGACGAGCGCGTCGTGCGATGTACGCTGGCGAAGCTCGGCGAGCAGGTGCGCGCCGCGGGCATCGACGCCACCGCCATGATCCTCGTCGGACGCGCGCTCGCCGCCGAGGGCTTCTCCGACTCGTGCCTCTACTCCCCCGAGTTTGGGCACGGCTTCCGCGACGCCCGTCCGACTGGTTCGGAGGAGGAGCGCCATGCGCACTGAGCCGCGCGCCTTGCGCGTCGCCGTGACGGGCTCGGCGGGCGTCGGTAAGACGACGCTCGCCGCAGCCCTGTCCGATCGTCTCGGGCTGCCGCTCGTCTCCGAAGAGATGCGCGACCACCTCGAGGCGACGGGACGTAGGCTCGCCTGCCGGCCGCCGGAAGAGGTGGCCGAGGTCCTGGAGCGTCTCTGGCGACGCCGCCGGGATGCGGAGCAGAGGCTCGGGTCGCTCGTCGCGGACAACTGCGCGCTCGACTTCGCGGCCTACGCGCTCCACCACGGTGCCGCGGGCGCCCGCGTCCACGAACTCGTGCGCGAGGCGGCCGAGACGGTCCACTGCTACGACGCGGTCTTCCTTTTGCCGTGGGGCGCGATCCCATACCGCCGCGACGGGATCCGCTCGGACGACCCGCAGCTCGAGCTGCGCTATCAACTCCTCCTCGAGGCGCTCCTCGCGCGCCACGCCGATGCGCCGCGCGTCCACTACGTGCCCGAGCGATGCAGCACGCCGGCGCAGCGCCTCGCCTGGGCGCTGGAGCGGCTCGAGGCGGCGCACGCCTCCCCCAGCGCGGAGGGCCCGCGGCGCGGCTTCGTCTACCTGGTCGGCGCCGGCCCGGGCGATCCCGGGCTCCTCACGGTGCGGGCGCGCGAGCTGCTCGGCTCGGCCGAGGTGGTCGCCTATGACGAGCTCGTGCCCCGCGCCATCCTCGCCGTGGCCGGCCCGCGCGCGGAGCTCGTGCCGGTGGGCCGACGCCACCACGGCTCGTCGCGCCACCCGCTGCGGCTCCACCCGGAAATCCTGGCGCGCGCCGCCGCGGGCCAGGTGGTCGTACGGCTCAAGTGCGGCGACCCCTTCGTCTTCGGCCGCGGCGGCGAGGAGGCGGAGGAGCTCGCCGAGGCGGGGATCGGCTACGACGTGGTGCCCGGGATCTCGGCCGCGCTCGGCGCTGCGGCGAGCGCCCACATCCCGCTCACGCACCGGGAACACAGCTCCGACGTGACCTTCGCGACGGGGCACGATCTGCTGGGCTGCAGGTCGAGCCGGAGCGACTGGCCGAAGCTCGCCGGGAGCGGCACCCTCGTGCTCTACATGGCGTCGCGCGCGCTCGGCCCGAACCTCGCGCGGCTCGTCGAGCTGGGCCGACCGGCGTCGACGCCCGCCGCCTGGATCGAGGGCGCCACGCGACCCGACGAGAAGGTCGTCACGGGCACCCTCGCCGACCTTACTGGCAAGGTCGAGGGCCAGGATGGCGATGGGCCCGCGCTCGTCATCGTGGGCGAGGTCGTGGCGGTGCGGGCGCGGCTCGCGGCGTCGCAAGCCGTCGCCGGCAGGGGCACGGCCGCTCCGCGCGCCGCGGAGGTCGCGCCGTGACCGCTCCTCGACGCGGACTCGTCGTCGTCTACACCGGCGACGGCAAGGGCAAGACTACGGCTGCCCTCGGCCTCGTGTTCCGCGCGCTCGGCCGCGACATCCCGGTGGCGGTCGTGCAGTTCATCAAGGGACGCTGGAAGACTGGCGAGCGGGTGTTTGCCGCGACCCTGCCTCGGCTCACGTTCCTCACCATGGGCGAGGGCTTCACGTGGGAAGGCGACGACCCGGAGGTCCACGCGCGCGCGGCGCGAGCCGCGTGGGAGCGGGCGCGCGACCTCGTCTCCTCGGGCGACCACGCCATCGTCGTGCTGGACGAGCTCACCCACGTGATCCGGCACGGGTTCGTGCCGCTCACCGACGTCCTGGCGGTCCTCGCCGCGCGCTCCGAGGGCGTCACGGTCGTCGTCACGGGGCGTGACGCAGCTCCCGAGCTCGTCGCCGCCGCGGACCTCGTCACCGAGATGCGCTCGGTGAAGCACCCCTTCGACCACGGCGCCCGCGCGCTCATCGGGGTGGACTACTGATGGAAGCGCGGCTCGACATACCGCGCGTCGTCGTGGCCGGGGCCTCGAGCGGCTCGGGGAAGACGACCGTCGCGGTGGCGCTCACGCGGGCGCTGCGCGCGCGCGGGCTCGCCGTCGCCCCGTTCAAGTGCGGCCCCGACTACCTCGATCCCACGTATCACGCGCGCGCCGCCGGCCGGCCCAGCCACAACCTCGACGGCTGGATGATGGGTCGCGAGGCTTCGCTCGCCACGTTCGCGCGGCGCGCCCGCGGCGCCGACGTGGCAGTCATCGAGGGCGTCATGGGCCTCTACGACGGCGCGTCACCCGCCGGCGAGGACGGGTCTACCGCCGAGATGGCGAAGTGGCTCGAGGCGCCGGCGCTCGCCGTCGTCGACGCCTCGGGGATGGCGCGGACGGTCGCGGCGCTCGCGCGCGGGCTCGCCGACTTCGATCCGGGCCTACGCCTAGCGGGGATCGTCTGCAACCGGGTGGGGAGCCGCGGTCACCTCGCGCTCCTCCGCGAGGCGCTCCGCTCGCCCCCCGTCGTGGGTGGCCTCCCCTCGCGCGCGGACCTCGCCTTCCCGGAACGGCACCTCGGCCTCGTGACAGCGCGTAGCGAGGCGCTGGCGGAGACGACCCTCGACGCGTGGGGCGACGCGGCCGCCGAGTGGCTCGACCTCGACGCCATCGTGGCGATCGCGCGCTCCGCCCCGCCGATCCACGCGCCCGCTGCATCCGATCCATCACCGAAAGTGAGCGATCGCTGCCGCATCGGCGTCGCCCTCGACGAGGCCTTCCATTTCTATTACGACGACAACCTCGCCCGGCTCGAGTCGCTCGGCGCGCGCGTCATCCCCTTTTCGCCCGTCCACGACCGCGCGCTCCCGGACGTGCATGGGCTCTACCTCGGCGGCGGCTACCCCGAGGTGCACGCCGCCGCGCTCGCCGCCAACGGCGGCCTGCGCGAGGCGGTGCGCACCTTCGCCGCCGCGGGCAGACCCATCTACGGCGAGTGCGGCGGCTTCATGTTCCTATGCGAGGCGATACGAACGGCCGACGGCCTCACGCACCCGATGGTGGGGCTTCTCCCCGGCGTCGCTGTGATGCAGGACCGGCTCGCGGCGCTCGGGTACGTCGAGATCGAGACCCGCCAACCGACGCTCCTCGGCCCCGCTGGGCTACGCCTGCGCGGACACCAGTTCCGGTACTCGGAGCTCGCAGGCGTGCCGGACGACGCCAGCCGCGCGTACGTCGTGATCCGCCGCCGCGGCGGCGAAGCGGCGCTCGAGGGGTGGACGCGCGGGAACGTTCTCGGCTCCTACGTTCACGCGCACTGGGCGTCGTCCCCCGAGGCTGCAGCCGGCTTCGTCAACGCTTGTTCGAGGAACGTGGGATGACTGCGAAGTCGTGGGGTGCCACCGTCACGCTCGGCGACCGCTGCCTCGTCCTGCAGCTGAGCGAGCCGCACGCGGTCCTCTCATGGGCGGTCCTGAACGGCGGCCTACGCATTGCGAGCGAGGTCGTCTGGTGCGAAGTCCCGGGCCACAAGACGCCCGTCGAACCAGAGCGGCTGCTGCGGGATCGCCTCGCCGAAGTGCGTTTGCCACAGGCGGTCGGGCTACTGACGAGTGCCGACCTGGCGCGGCACGTCATCATCGAGCGCGAAGTCGACGGTGCGCAGGCGCGCTGCGTCGCCACCGTGGGGCTGGGAAATGCTCTGCGCGCCGGCGATCCGCCCGGTCCGGCTGCGCCGGTCGGGACGATCAACCTCGTTTGCCAGCTGTCACTGCCATTGTCAGATCTGGCACTCCTCGAGGCCCTGTCTATAGCTGCCGAGGCGCGCACGGCTGCCGTACTCGACTCAGGGATTGCGAGCAGGCGAAGCGGAGAGCCTGCCACTGGTACCGGGACTGACTGCATCGTCGTAGCTGCGCCGGATCGCTCTGGTGGACTGTGTTACGCGGGGAAGCACACCGTCGCCGGACACCTCGTCGGTGCCGCTGTGTACGACGCAGTCCTGCGCGGCGCGCGGGCGTGGCTGCGCTCCCGCGCCGGGAGGACGCCGTGAGCGCCCGCGAGCTGGTCCTCGTCGGCGGCGGAGCGCGCTCGGGCAAGAGCGCCTTCGCGCTCGCGCTCTCCCGCAGGCTCGGCGCGCGCCGCGCATTCCTCGCCACGGCGCAGGCGCTCGACGCGGAGATGGAGCGGCGCGTCGCCGCGCACCGGCGCGAGCGCGGCGCGGAGTTCGCGACGGTTGAGGAGCCGCTCGACGTCGCGGGCGCGCTGGCGCGCCTCGGCGGCGTCGACGTGGTCGTCGTCGACTGCATCACGCTCTGGATCTCGAACCTGCTCCTGCGCGGCGACTCGATGGAAGTCATCGCCAAGAGGGTGGAGCGCCTCGTCGAGACCCTCGAGGCGAGGCCGTTCCACGCCATCCTCGTCACGAACGAGGTCGGCATGGGCGTCGTGCCGGAGACGGCGCTCGGGCGCGCGTTCCGCGACGCCTCCGGCCGTGCCCACCAAGAGCTCGCGCGACGCGCGCATCGGGTCTACCTCGCCGCGCTCGGCTGCGTCGTGCGGCTGAAGCCGAGCCCGCTATCCCTCGTCACGGACCAAGAAGGAGGAGCACCTTGAGCCTGCTCGAAGCCACCCTCGCACGCATCCCGGAGCCGGACCTCGCGTCGGCGAAGCTCATGCAATCCCGCCTCGACCAGAAGACGAAGCCGCCGGGGAGCCTCGGCCGGCTCGAGGAGCTCGCCTGCGCACTCGCTGCGGTGCGCCGATCCGTCGAGCTCGAGCCGCCGCGCAAAGCCATCATCGTCATGGCGGGCGACCACGGCGTCGTCGCGGAGGGCGTGAGCGCCTATCCACACGAGGTGACGGCGCAGATGGTGCTGAACTTCGTCGCGGGCGGCGCGGCCATCAACGTGCTGGCGCGGCAGGCGGCGGCGGAGGTGGTGGTCGTCGACATGGGCATTGCCTCGCCCGGCCCGGTCCACGAGCGCGTTCGGTCGGTGCGCATCGGCCGCGGCACACGCAACATCGCCCGCGGTCCGGCCATGACGCGCGACGAGGCGGTCCGCGCCATCGAGGCAGGCATCGCGATCGCGGACGAGCTGATCGCGGACGGGATCGACCTCGTCGGCCTGGGCGAGATGGGGATCGGCAATACCACGAGCGCCAGCGCGCTCGCCGCCGCCTTCACCGGCACCGCGCCCGAGGAGGTGACCGGCCGCGGCACCGGCGTCGACGACGCCGCGTACCGGCGCAAGATCGAGGTCGTCGCCAGGGCGCTGCAGGTGAACCGCGCCGACCCCGCCGACCCGCTCGGCACGCTCGCGAGCCTGGGCGGCTTCGAGATCGCCGGGCTCGCAGGCGTCGCGCTCGGCTGCGCGGCGCGCAGCGTCCCGGTCTTGATGGACGGGTTCATCGCCACCGCGGCCGCCCTCGCCGCCGCTCGTATCGCGCCTCGGGCGGCCCCCGCGCTCATCGCCTCGCACCGGTCGGTCGAGGCGGGCCACCGCCACCTCCTCGCGGCGCTCGGGAAGAAGCCCCTCCTCGACCTCGACCTCCGCCTAGGCGAGGGCACCGGGGCGGCGCTCGCGATGCACCTCGTCGACGCCTCAGTCCATGTCCTCCGCGATATGGCCACCTTCGCCTCGGCCGGCGTGAGCGAGGCGGAGAAGTAGCGCCATGCAGCTGCGCATCGCTGCCGTCCTCGGGCTCGCGATCGTCATCGACGTCGCCGCCGGCGAATACCCTTCGGCCCTCCACCCGGTGGTGTGGATGGGGCGGTGCATCTCCTTCCTCGAGCGGTGGGCGCCCGCCGCCGGGAAGCTGTGGCAGCTGGCGTGGGGGGCGATGACGGCGATCGCGGTCCCGCTCGTCTTCGCCGCCGGGGCCGCGCTGCTCGTCCTCGGCAGCCGCCGGCTCGGGTGGGCGGGCGTGCCGCTTGAGGCGCTCGCCCTCAAGTCCACGTTTGCGTTGCGCGAGCTGGGGAGGGCCGGTGCGCGCGTACGCGAGGCGCTCGGGCGCGGCGCGCTGGGCGAGGCGCGCGAGGGCCTCAAGGCGCTCTGCAGCCGCGATTCGTCGCAACTCGACCCACCGCGCCTCGCCGCCGCCGCCATCGAGTCCTTGGGTGAGAACGCCTCCGACAGCGTGATAGCGCCCATCTTCTGGTACCTCCTGCTCGGGCTCCCCGGCGCGTTCGCCTACCGCACCGCCAATACGCTCGACGCGCGGATCGGGTATCACGGAAGGTACGAGTGGCTAGGAAAGCCGGCAGCTCGCCTGGACGACCTGTGGAACCTCGTCCCGGCGCGGCTCACCGCGCTCCTGCTGCTCGGTGCCGGCCTGCTCTGCGGAGCCGACGCGCGCCGCGGCGCGCGCGTCCTCCTGCGCGACGGCCGGAAGACCGAGAGCCCGAACGCGGGCCGCCCCATGGCCGCGCTGGCCGGCCTCCTCGGCGTCGAGCTCGAGAAGGTGGGCCACTACCGGCTCGGCGATCCCGTCCGGCCGCTCGGCCCGGAGCAGATCGGCGCCGCCTGGCGCATCGTGTCGCTCGCCGCCGTCCTCGCCGTGAGCGTGTCCGTCGCCGTGCTCGGAGCCCTCGATGCGCTCGCGTAGCTGGAGCGCGCCCACGCCACGGGTGCACGGGGGTGCTGCGGGGCGGGAGCTCGCCGCGATCGGCCTCGATCCGCGGCGAGCCCTCGACTTCAGCGTCAACGTGAACCCCTACGGTCCCTGTCCTTCGGTCGTCGAGGCGATCCGCGCTGCGCCGGTGCACCTCTATCCGGACCCCGCGGCCACAGCAGTGCGCGAGGCGATCTCGGCCCGGACCGGCGCGCCGGTGGACGGCGTCGTGTTCGGCAGCGGCGCCGCCGACCTCCTGTGGGGCATCACGCGCGTCCTCCTCGCCGCCCGAGGCCGCGCCCTCATCGTCGAGCCGGCATTCTCCGAGGTCGGCGCGGCCGTCGAGGCGCTCGGCCAGCACGCAGCGATGTGGCGCGCCCGCGCGGAAGAGGGTCTGCGCGTCGACCTGCGCGAGGTCGAGCGGGCGGCCCGGCACGCCGCGGCGAGCGCGATCTACCTCTGCGCGCCGACGACGCCGGCCGGCGCCGCGGTCCCGCTCTCCGACGTGGCCGATCTCGCTCGCCGCTTTCCAGAGGCGACGATCGTCCTCGACGAGTCCTTCCTCTCGCTCTCCGACCGGAGCGACGAGGCGGCCCTGCCCATGCCCGAGAATGTCGCGCGGTTGCGCTCGATGACGAAGGAGCACGCCATCCCCGGGCTGCGCGCGGGCTACCTGCTCGCGGCGCCGGCGCTGGCGCGCGCGGTCGAGGCGAGTCGTCCCGCTTGGAGCACGAGTTCCGTCGCGCAGGCCGCCGCGATCGCGGCGCTCGCCGCCGACGGCTTCGTCGCCGAGTCGCGCGAGCGGCTGCGGCGGGATCGCTTGGCGATGGCGACCGATCTCGCCGCCCTCGGTCTCGCGCCGCTCCCCTCCGTCGCGCCGTACCTCGCGTTCGCCGTGACCGACGCGGCGGCGCTCCGGCATCGGCTCCTCGCCCACGGCGTCGTCGTCCGAGACTGCGCGTCGTTCGGGCTCCCCGGCTTCGTCCGCGTGGCGGCGCGCCCCGCGCACGAGCGCGCCCGGCTCCTGGCGGCGCTCGAGGAGGAGCTCCGATGACCGCGCGAACCGTGATGGTGCAGGGCACCGCCTCCTCGGTGGGGAAGAGCCTCGTCGTCACCGCGCTGTGCCGCATCTTCTGCCGCGCCGGCCTGCGGGTCGCGCCCTTCAAGGCGCAGAACATGGCGCTCAACTCGGCGGTGGCGGACGAGGGCGGCGAAATCGGGCGCGCCCAGGCGGTCCAGGCCGAGGCAGCCGGCATCGCGCCGAGCATCGATATGAACCCCATCCTCCTCAAGCCGGAAGGCGACGCCTCATCGCAGGTGGTGGTGATGGGCCGCCGCCTCGGGACGATGCGCGCCGGCGAGTACCACGCGTGCAAGCCCGACCTGCGCGGCGTCATCGCCGAGGCGCTCGCGAGGCTGCGCTCGCGCGTCGACCTCGTCGTCATCGAGGGCGCCGGCAGCCCGGCCGAGGTGAACCTCAAGGACCGCGACATCGTCAACATGCACGTCGCGCGCGCGGCGGACGCCCCGGTGCTGCTCGTCGGCGACATCGACCGCGGCGGCGTGTTCGCCGCGCTGGTGGGGACGATGGATCTGCTCGAGCCCGACGAGCGGGCGCGCGTCGCCGCGTTCCTGGTGAACAAGTTCCGCGGCGACCGCCGCCTGCTCGAGCCGGGGCTCGACTTTCTCGAGCGCCGGACCGGCGTGCCGGTCCTCGGGGTGCTCCCCTACGTGCGCGACCTGCGCATCGCCGACGAGGACTCGGTCTCGCTCGACGACCGCCGCGACCGCGCCACGCGTGCCGGCGAGCTCGAGATCGCCGTCGTCCGGCTGCCGCGCATCTCGAACTACGACGACCTCGAGCCGCTCGAGCACGAGCCGGGCGTCGTGGTGCGCTGGGTGACCGCGCCGGGCGACCTCGCGACAGCAGACCTCGTCGTCCTGCCGGGGTCGAAGTGCACCGCGACCGATCTCCGCTGGCTGCGCCAGGCCGGCCTTGCGGCTGCCGTCGCCGCGCGCGCCGAGCGTGGCGAGCCCGTGCTCGGCATATGCGGCGGCTGCCAGATGCTCGGCGCCGAGATCCTCGACCCGCACAGCGTGGAGTCGAGCGAGGGACGGACGGCGGGCCTCGGCGTCCTTCCCATCTCGACGCACTTCCAGCGCGAGAAGACGACGGCCCAGGTCCGGGGTCGTCTCGCGGTCGCGTCGATCCTCGGTTCGCCGGGGATGGTCCTCTCGGGATATGAGATCCACATGGGAGCGGTGGAGCGCCGCGAGGGGGCGCACGCGGCGCTCGCCATCACCTCGCGCAACGGCGCGGTCTGCGACGCGCCGGACGGCGCGGTCGCGGCCGGCGGCGCGGTGGTAGGCACGCTCGTGCACGGCGTGTTCGAGAATGACGAAGTGCGCGCCGCCCTGCTCGCAGAGCTGCGCGCGCGGCGCGGGCTCGTGGTGCCGCGGCTCCCCCCGGTCCCGACGCGGGAGGCCGAGTACGACCGCCTGGCCCGCTCCGTCCTGGAGAACGTCGACTGGCCGCTCCTCTGCCGCATCGTAGGTGTCTTCCCGCCACGGCCGTCGCTTGGGACGGAGCCGTGAGGCGCCTCGCGGTCGCCATCGCGTTCCTCACGCGGCTGCCCGTGCCCGGGCCTCCGCCCGCCGACGCCGCGGAGGTGGGTCGCGCCGTGCTCTTCTTCCCCGCCGCGGGCGCGCTCCTCGGCGGCGTCCTCGCCGCGGCGGCGCGGGCCCTCTCGCCACGGCTCCCGCCGACGCTCTGCGCCGCGCTCCTCGTGGCGCTCCTCGCGCTGCTCACCGGCGCACTGCACCTTGACGGCCTCGCCGACATGGCCGACGGCTTCGGCGGCGGCCGCACTCGCGACGACGTGCTCCGCATAATGCGCGACCACGCCGTCGGCGCGTACGGCGCGGCCGCGCTCGTCCTGACACTTCTCGTAAAGGTGACAGCCGTCGCGGCGCTGCTCGCGGGCGAGCACGCCGCGCGCTGGCTCCTCGTCGCGCCCGCCCTCGGCCGCTGGACGCCCGTCGCGCTGGCCCGCCTCCTACCGTATGCGCGGCCTGGAGGCGGACTCGGCGCGACCGTCACCGAGTACACGCGAGCGGGGGACCTCGCCGGCGCGACGGCGCTCGCGCTCGCGGTGGCGCTCGCAGCGGCGGGCGCGGCAGGGGCCGTGGCGTTCCTCGGCGTCGCGGTGTTCACCGTCGTGCACGGCGCCGCCTGCCGCAGGCGCATCGGCGGCGTTACCGGCGACACGTTCGGCGCCTCGGTCGAGCTCGCCGAGGCGCTCGTGCTCGTCGTCGCGGTGGCGATGGGCGCGTGATCTACTCGGCCGTACCGGACAGCGTGACGCGACTCCTCCTCGTGAGGCACGGCGAGACCGAGGCCCGAGCGCGCGGGATCATCGCCGGACGCCTCGACGTCCCGCTCTCGCGTCGCGGTCGCGAACAGGCGCGCGCGGTCGGCGCATCACTCCGAGACGTGCCGCTCGGGGCGGTGTACTCGAGCACGAGTCAGCGGGCGCTCGATACCGCCTGTGCCGTCGCGAAGCCCCACCGACTCGCGGTGATCTCCGATCCCGGCCTTCGGGAGATCGACTTCGGGATGGTTGAGGGCCTCACGTTCGACGAGGTCGCGGCGCGGTTCCCGAACGTCGCCGCTGCTTGGGTCTCGCGCCCGCACGAGGTCGCGTTTCCAGGCGGCGAGTGCCTGGCGGCCATGCGGGAGCGGGTCGTGCGCAGCGTGCGAGCCATCGTCGCACGCCATCCGTCTGCGGCGGCCGCGCTGGTATGTCATGCGGGATCGATCCGGGCGATCGTGGGTGCGGTCCTCGGTCTCGCGCCCGAAGTCGCCGTTAGGCTGAGGTGCGAATGCGTGCAGGTGACCGTCCTCGACGTGGACGAGGAGCTGCGGTTCGTGCGATCGATGACGATGCTCGGGATCGCGTGATTCGAGCGGGTCCGCGGCGCCGGAAGACTATCGGGGACACTTCACGAGGTAGAGAGCGAGCGCGCTCTCTGGCACTCGAATGGCATTCGACACGCGCACGTGCCCGAGCCGGCCCTCGCGACAGATCCGGTACACGGTCGCCCTGCAGACCCCCAGGCGATGGGCCACCTCGGCGACTGTGAGAAGCGACCCGGACTGAGCGTCGCGCACCGCCGGCGCACCGAAATCCGTGCCACGCGGTCCGATCGGTGCCACGGCGTGCGATCCGGCACCGCCCCGAGCGTCCACGAAATCGCGAGGTTGCGAAGCGCTGCCAGCCGGTGCCACGCTGGCGACTCGCTCCTGGGTCGCTTGGGGTGCAAGTGGTCGCTGGTTCAAATCCAGTCGCCCCGACATAAGCCCTCGGATCCTTTGGGTCCGGGGGCTTCTTCTTGCAGCGGAGTCACCTCGTATTGGTTGCCAGGTGACCGGCAGGTGACAGCCTGAAGTGGTACGGGCCCCCCCACCTCGCGTCAAGCGGCGAGGACCCATCCCCGTCCAGCCACGACATCCGCGCACGGCATCGAGCGGCGGACGCTGATGCGCCGCTTCACAGGTCAGCGAAGCGTGGGCTGACGAACCATACGCCGCGCTCTGCCGTCGGGCCGCTGAGGTTCACGACCCACAGGCGCCGGAACAGGGCGACGGTTCACCGCGGACTCCGGCCTGACGCGCAGTCCTCTCCGCTCCGCGAGACCCGCGAAGTCCAGGAACACGGACAGCTCCCGCACCGCCTTCTCGTCCTCGCGATTCTTCTGTGTCATCGCGTGCCACTCTACGCGGAGGCTACACCAGCCCGATGCCGATCCGCCGCTGCACCGTTTGTGGCAGATCGATCGCCCGTGCCAACGCCGAGCGCGCCGCCATCTTGGCTCACGAACGTCCAGACGAGCGCTCGGAGCTCCGCCGAGTCGAGCGGCTTCTCGAGGCATCGGTTCGGGCACCCCTCGAGGAGTCGACGCGTATTCGACGTGAAAGCTCCGCCCGTGAGCAGGATCATGCGAGCCGCCTGCGCGGGGACCCGCGCACTGAGCTCGGCGTGGAGGTCCATGCCGGTCATGATGGGCATCATGACGTCGCAGAGGATGACGTCGTATCGATCGCCTCCGACGATCCGGTCCCGCGCCTCCCCGGCGCTCGTGAGCACGACGACGTCATGCTCTGCTTGCAGCAGCCTCCGCAGTGCGCTGCCGACGGCGGGCTCGTCATCCACGACGAGGACACGCCCTCGGCGCGGTCGGGGGAAGTGGACTGTCGTCGTCGAGCCATCCGCTCGGTCGTTCTGCGAATACGGAGCCGCCGGCAACGTCACCCGGAATAGAGTTCCGTTCCCCGGCCGGCTCTCGGCTGCGATCTCCCCCCCGATGGCCGTGACGATATTGCGGCAGATGAAGAGTCCGAGCCCCGTACCCACGCCCACTGGTTTCGTCGTGAAGAACGGATCGAAGACGTGCCGCATGACGTCAGCGGCGATTCCGGTCCCGGTGTCGCTCACCTCGATGATCGCGCGACCGCAGGGGTCCGTCCGCGTCGCGACGCGGATCTCGTTCGAGTCCGCATTTCCTTCCGGGATCGCTTGCGCCGCGTTGATGAGCAGGTTCAGGAAGACCTGCCCGAGGCGTGCCTCGTTCGCGAGGACAGGGGGGATCGCGCCGTACTCCTTGATCAGGCGTGCTCGGTGCTTGATCTCGTTGAAGGCGATGTTGATCGATGACTCGATCACCGCGTGGAGCTCCACCGGACCGCGACGCTCCTCGTCGGCCCGGGAGAAGGTCTTGAGATCGCGGACGATGGTGGTCACGCGGCGGGCCCCTTCGCCCGCATCGGATAGGGCTTCCTGAACCGGCTGCAGCCGCCCGCCGGGCAATTCCTGCGCGAGGCCATCCATCTCGTCTTGGACAAACTGCAGGGCTGCCACCACGTACGCGAGGGGGTTATTGATCTCGTGGGCTACGCCCGCCGCGAGCGTTCCCACCGCCACCATCCGGTCGGCCTGCAGGAGCTGACCCGTCATCCTCAGGCGCTCCCCGCGGCCACGCAGCGCCATGATTCCGTAGGCGACGCCGTCCGCGAGCCTGCGGAGGAGACTCGCCTCCTCGTCGTCGAAGGCGTCCTCCTCCGCCGCGCAGATGGTGAGGACGCCCAGGACCACGCCTCCGTCGCACACCATCGGAAGCGCGGCCACGGAGCGATAGCCCTGCTCCACTGCGACGCGGCGCCATGGCTCGAGCGCGCGATCGGACACGTCGCTCTTCACGATGACCGGCCGTCCAGTGCGGACGGCGATACCGACGGGTCCCCGCTCCACGTCAGCCCAGGCGGTGGCCTCGGAGAGATGCCCCTCTTCTCCGCCGGCGCGCGCCGCGGGAACCATCTCATGCCTCTCGTCGTGCTCGACGAACCCCGCCCAGCACAGGCGGTACCCGCCGATACGGACGATGGTGTCGCACACCGCGTCGAGCAGGCTCCGTTCGTCGCTCGCTCGCACGAGCGCCTCGTTGCATTCGCTCAGGATCGCCAGCGCGCGCTGGCGCCGCTCGAGGTCGCCGTTGCGCTCACGGAGGTTGCGTTCGCGATCGGCGAGCGACTTCGCCATCGAGCGGAAGGTCCTCGCCAGGTCGCCCACTTCGTCGCGCCGCTCGACGTCGACCGGCATGTCCCCACCCTCGCCCAGCGTGAGCTGGCCCCGCTCCAGCGCGGCGGCTCTGGCGGCGACGCGGCGAATGGGCCACACGACGTGGCGCATGAGGAGCGCCCCGCCGACGAGCGCGAACCCAAGCCCGACCAGCAACGCGGGCAGGACCCGAGGGAGGAGGCTCGCGAGGCGGACGTCGACCTCGCTCTCCGGGACGTGAGCGACGAGCGTCCATGGCAACGAGGGGAATGTGTGCGCGACCGCCAGGTTGTCCACCTGGTTCGCCGGCGAGGCGTGCCGCCTGAAGACGCTGTGCTCACGGCCGAGCATCTCGTGGAGCGGGTAGGGAACCACCTCGCGCACGAGGTCGGCGGTCCGCTCCTGGAAGCGGCGGTCGGCGATCACGTCGCGGGTCGCCTCTTCGGTCAGTGACGCCGCAGGATGGAAGAGCAGCGCATCGGAGGCGCTGTGGCCCACGCGGAAGCCGA
>DATDDC010000353.1:0-2026 GCA_036523995.1 Anaeromyxobacter sp. | reverse complement strand
GCGCGGGAGGGGCGCGCGGACCCGCGCCTGGGCGGCGGCGCGGACGGCGTGCACCATGCGCCGGGCGGAGTCCTCCAGGAACCCCTTCACCCCGAGCCTCGGCTTGGCGACGACCTCGACCGCGCCCTCCTCCAGGGCGGCGATGGCGCAGTCGGTGCCGGGGCCGGCGAGCCCGGAGCAGACCACCACCGGCAGGGGATCCTCGCGCATGAGCCCGCGCAGGAAGGTGAGGCCGTCCATGCGCGGCATCTCGATGTCGAGCACGATGACGTCGGGGCGGGTGCGGCGCATCTTCTCCTGCGCCAGGATGGGATCGCTCGCCGTCTCCACGTGCATCCCGGCGCCCTTCAGGATCCCCGAGAGCGCCTGCCGGACGACGGCCGAGTCGTCCACGACGAGGACCTGGATCACGTCGCCGCCTCCTCGGCACGACGTGCCGCCTCGCTCGCGTAGATCGCGTAGATGGTGGGCTGCACGGCGCGGAAGCGGATGGGCAGCCCCGCCAGGCTCTCGGCGTGGCCGAGGAAGAGCTGTCCGCCCGGCGCCAGGGTCGAGAGCGCCCGCCAGGCGACGCCGGCCTTGGTCTCGCGGTCGAAGTAGATGAGGACGTTCCGGAGGAAGACGGCGTCGAACGGTCCGAGCGCCGGCCATGCGGGCGACGCCAGGTTCATCCGCTCGAAGCGGACGAGGGCGCGGATCTCGGGCCCCGCCTTCATGAGCCCCTCCCGCGCGCCGTGGCCGCGCAGCATGAACGCCTTGAGATAGGGCTCGGGGATCTCCTCCGCCTTCTCGAGCGGGTAGAGCCCCTCGACCGCGCACGCCAGGACCCGGGTCGAGAGATCGGTCGCGAGGATCCGGACGTCCCAGCCAGGCGGCAGCGCCGCGAGGAGCGTCATGGCGAGCGAGTACGGCTCCTCGCCGGTCGAGCAGGCCGCGCTCCAGACGTGGACCTGGCGCGGGCGCCGGCCCGCGTCCGCGTCGGCGCGGAGCGCGGGGAGGACGCTCCGCACGAGGTGCTCGAAGTGGCGCGGCTCGCGGAAGAAGTGCGTCTCGTTGGTGCAGACGGCATCCAGCATGCGGGTGCGCTCGGCGTCGTCCCGGGCGACGAGCTCGTAGTAGGCGCCGAACGAGGGCACTCCGAGCTCGCGCACGCGCCGCGCCAGCCGCCCCTGCAGGAGCGCCTTCTTCGCCGGAGCGAGGAAGATCCCCGCCTCGTCGCGGATGAGCGCCTGGAACCGGGCGAAGTCGCGATCGGAGACGGCGGCGGACGACGTCACGGATCCTTCCTGGCTAGGCGGCTTCCGTCGGCGGGGGAGGAGCGTCGCCGGGCGGCGGGGGCGGCGGCGGCTCGTCGGCCTCGGGCATCGCGTCGGCGGCGGCGCCGGCGATCTCCTCGGCGACGTCCCGGTCCGCCGCGGTGACCACCTCGTCCACGTCGAGCAGGAGCGCGAACCGCCCCGCGGCCTTGCCCACGCCGGTGAGGAAGCGGGCCCGGACCCGGGTGCCGAACGCGGGCACCGGCTCGATGTCCTTCGGCCCGAGCTCGATCACCTCGCGGACGGCGTCCGTCATGATCCCCACGACGCAGGGCTGCCCCTCGATGGTCGCCTCGACGACGAGGATGCAGGTGAGGCGGGTGAGCGGCGTCTCGGCCAGCCCGAGGCGCGCCGCGAGGTCGACCACCGGGACCACCGCGCCGCGCAGGTTCATGACGCCGCGCACGGCGCGCGGCACGGACGGGATGGGCGTGACCGTCTCGTACTGCCGGATCTCCTTCACCCGGAGGATGGGCAGGGCGTACTCGGCCTCCCGCAGCGAGAAGGAAAGGTACTGCTGAAGCTCGATCGCCTCGGATTCCGCCATGGTCTCCTCCAGAGCTCGCGTTTCCTAGTGCCCCGACCCAGGCATGATGCCTATTCCGAGCGACGATCCTCTCGCTGCGGCGGGCGGCCTCGTCGCTGCGCTGCTCGACGTAGCTCTGCTACGCCTCCGCTGCTCGCTCCTCGGGCGCCCGCCTCGCTTCGGT